>NZ_BAAAQM010000023.1:0-140431 GCF_039531675.1 Catenulispora subtropica | reverse complement strand
GTCCGTCGCCGCCCCGGCCGCGCACGCGCCCGCCCCGGCCCACCCGGCGACCCGCTCCCGCCAGACCGTGACGCCGCCCGCGTCGGGCGTCCCGGGGGCCATGGCCGGGCCGCGACTGCTGGCCGGCATGCCGCTGGCCGACACCCCGCTGGGGCCGGACGCGCCGAGCATCTCCTCGCTGCCGGTGTACGCCGGCGCGCAGAAGGTGGCGGAGATGGCGCCGATGCTGGCCGACGCGAAGGCCGTCGAGGACCAGAAGGGTCCGGTGCTGCCCCTGATCGGCGAACTGCCGAAGAACGGGCTGCCGGTCCTCGGCGAACTGCCGCTCAAGGGGCTCCAGGGCCTGCCGGGGCTCGGCACCGTGGGCGGCGTGGCCGGCCTGCTGGGCCGCTTCTAGCCGCCGCTTCGGAAAGCCTTTCCTCAGGCCCCTGGCACGCTTACGCGTGCCAGGGGCCTTTTCCGTGCCTTTCAGCGGCCACACGGGAGATTCCCAGTCCCGCGCTTATTCGGCCTCGTCCGAGGTCACATAAGCTAATGGGGAGATGAATCCCTCCTAGGGGCGATTGTCCGCGACTCTCCGCATGCCCGCGCCGAGAGGGCGCAATACATCGCCATGCCTGAACACGTGTGAACCGCGCACCGGGAGCCACGGATGAAGCACCGCCACGGCAAGACGACAAGTGTCAGCTCTGGTCTGGTGGACCTGAGCGAGGAGTCACTGGCCGACGTCTCACGCTCGGTCTCGGCCGGCGAGGTGCGGTCGGAGGATGTCGACCGGCGGATCAGCCCGCCCCGCGACGGGGGCACCGCGCCGGTGCCGGTGGCCGCGTCGTTCAACTCGGCCGTGTGAGAGTAGGGAACCGCGCATGTTCCGGCAGTTCGTCCTGAAAGTCGCGACCCGCTGCGACCTCGCCTGTGACCACTGCTACGTGTACGAGTCCGCCGATACGTCCTGGCGGCGAAAACCTCGGTTCGCGGAGGCGGACACCGTCCGGCGCACCGCGGAGCGGATCGCCGAGCACGCCGTCGCCCACCGGCTGCCCGCGGTCGTCGTCGTGCTGCACGGCGGGGAGCCGCTGTTGCTCGGCCCGGACCGGATGCGCGGCGTGCTGACCGTCCTGCGCGACACGGTGGAACGAGCGGGCTGCGCGCTAGATCTTCGTGTTCACACCAACGGAGTACGTCTCGACCCCGAATTCTGCGACCTGTTCCGGGAGCACCGGGTCCAGGTGGGCATCTCGCTGGACGGCGACCGCGCGGCCAACGATCTCCACCGACGGTTCGCCAATGGCGCTTCCAGCTATGAGAAGGCGCAGCGTGCGGTGGCACTGTTGCGCGACCGGTACCCGGACATATTCGCCGGTGTGCTGTGCACCATCGACGTCCGCAATGAGCCGGTGGCGGTTTATGAAGCGATCCGGGAGACGACTCCGCCGCGCGCCGACTTCCTCCTCCCACACGCGACCCACAGCAAGCCGCCGCTAAGGCTCGATCCCGCACATAACGAATACGCAGATTGGCTGCTGGCCGTATTCGACCGCTGGAACGCCGATGGAAGGCCGTTCCCGATCCGCTCGTTCACGTCGGTGCTCGACGCGTTCCGCGGGCTGCCGAGCGGAACCGAGTCGCTCGGCCTCGACCCTGTGGATCTGGTCGTGGTGGAGACGGACGGCACGCTGGAGCAGACCGATTCGCTCAAGGCCGCCTACGACGGCGCCCCGACGACGGGGTTCGACGTCTTCACGCACTCTTTCGACGAAGCCTCCGCCCACCCGGGATTCGAGGCGCGGCGCCACGGCCTGGCGGACCTGTCCGGAACCTGTAGGCGATGTCCGGTCGTAGCGATCTGCGGTGGTGGTCTACGTACCCATCGCTATAGGGCTTCCTCCATAGAGGAGGATCCGTTCGACAATCCGAGCGTCTACTGTCACGACCTCAGGGACCTCATCATGGGGATCAGGGCGCGCACCCTTGCACCCCCGGCGGTCAGGGTTCCCGCGCAGCGCACTCTGGGTCTCCCCGCCGACGTGGTGCACCAGTTGGCGCACGGGTACGGCGACGCTAAAGCGATCGCACACCTGAGCCGCTTCCAGCGCTCTCTCCGGATACTGCTCCTCGCGAAGGTGTTCGCCGCAGCCGATGGCAACAGTGGCCCGCGCCAGGAGATGGTGGACGCGGCGATCGCGACACTGAAGACACTCGACGGAATCCACAAGACCACGCTCCACGAAGTCCTCGGGCACCCCTACATGCCGGTCTGGGCGCTGCGGTGCCTGGACGACGCCCACACCGGGCGCCCCCATCCCGACGACTTCGCCCATCTCGCCGCCTTGGCCGCCGCCACCGCGATCCGCGCCGGCGCCGACGCCGACATCGAGGTGCCGGTGCGGCGCGGGGCGGTGTATCTGCCGACGCTCGGCCGACTGGTCGTAGGCGCGGACGCGGGCACATCGATGCGGCTGCGGATCCGCCACGGCGAGTGCGACGTGCTCAACCTGCCGGCATGGCAGGGCGTGCGCCGGGTGCCGCTGCCGACATTCGCCAGCGGAGGCATCGCGCTGGAGGACACCGATCCGTTCCGGCGGTGCCACCACTGGGAGGTCGCTCGGCGGCTGCCCGATCCGGACGCCGACATGTGGCTGCGGATGATCCCTCAAGCCTGGGACATCCTCGCGCGGGACCATCACTCGTACGCGCCGGGCATCGCCGCCGGGCTGTCGACGATCGTGCCGCTGACGCCGTCGCCGTCCGGGCGCGACGTCAGCTCCACGGCGCGGCGGGCCTTCGGCGCGATCGGGGCGGCGCTGCCGGTGCCGCGCGCCGGCCGGGCCCAGCGGCCCGCCTCCGCGCTGGCGCTGCTGATGGTGCACGAGTTCCAGCACGTGAAACTGGGCGCGGTGCTGGACATGGCCGACCTCCACGACCGGCACGACACCCGGCTGTACGAGGCGCCGTGGCGGCAGGACCCACGGCCGCTGGAAGGCCTGTTGCAGGGGACGTACGCCCACGTCGGCGTCACCGACTTCTGGCGGGTGCGGCGGTTCACCGCGCCGGACGCCGACGAGCGCGCGCACGCCGAGGCGGAGTTCGGGCTCTGGCACGGGCACACCCTGCGCGCCACCGGCGCGCTGGCCGCCTCCGGGTCCCTGACGCCGCTGGGCCTGCGCTTCGTCGAGGCGCTGCGGACGACCCTGGACGCGTGGACGTCCAAGGTCTGACCGCGGCGCGCGACGTTGACGCCACCGATTACTGCGCGCAATCCTTGCTTGGACGCAGTGTGAAGGGCATGCGGGGTGACCGCCGGTACCAGGGGGGCGGATGACTTTCTCGGGTCGGGCGCCGGCAGGTGCCGGAGACGGGTCGTCCCCGTACTTCTTCTTGAGCTATGCCCGGCACCACCATGCCGGGGAGGCCCAGGACACCGAGGATCCGGACCGCTGGACGCTCCGCTTCTTCGAGGACCTGACCTTCGAGGTCACCGAGCTGACGACGCTGCCGCGGGGCGCGCAGCCCGGTTTCATGGACCGGGACGTGCGCGTCGGGCAGCGGTGGCGGCAGCGGATCTCCGAGGCGCTGGCGGCGTGCCGGGTGTTCGTCCCGCTCTACACGCCCCGCTATTTCACCTCCCTGAGCTGCGCCAGCGAGTGGTACCTGTTCCAGGCCCGCCAGAGCGCGCACGAGCTCACGTCCGGCGCGCGCCCGGAGGCGATCATCCCGGTGCTCTGGCTGCCGATCCCGGACACCGAGCTCCCGGCCGCCGCCCAGGCCCTGCAGTTCGACCACCACACCCTCGGTGAGGCCTACGCGCGCCTGGGCTTCCTCCAGCTGATCCGCCTGGCCCGCTACCAGGACGAATACCAGTTGGCGATCCACGCCCTGGCCCGGCACGTGGTGCAGGTGGCCCACGACGGCGCCCCGCAAGCCGCCCGCCCGGTCGACTTCACGACGCTGCACGGCCGCTTCGAGACCGCCGACGGCCTGTTCGAGGCGGCCGGCGAGCTGGTGCGCCGGGCCGGCGGCCGTCCATCGCTGCCGTTACCCGGACCGCGTCCGCCGTCGTTAGGCGGGGCGGAGCAGCTCGCGTTACCCCCGGGGACGGGAGAGCTGTGGAAGCCCACCAGCACGACTGGTCCCCGTGCCGAGAAGAACGCCGAAACACACGACAAGACAGTCGTCAGCGGCGGGTCTGAGTCAGGATCCGCCGAACCAGCCACCGGAGCGCCCAGTGTCGCCAGTGGCGAGCCGGGTCCTGCCAGGCCGATCGACGGCGAGGCCCTCCCGGCGGCCGTTGACCCGTCGGCCGTCGGACCGGCCGGTGCTCCTGCCGACCCGCTGATTCCGGCGACCGCCGTTCCGAGCGTCGATCCAGCCCCGGCCGGAGACGCCGGATCGACCGACCGTCCGATCGCCGGCCGCCCCGAGTCGAACGCGGGTAGGAGTGCGGGTGCGGGTGCGGCCGAGACCGCCGTCGCCGCCTACCTCCGCGCCGCGGACGCGAAGCTCGCGGAGTGGTTCACCAGCCGGCCGGCGCAGGTGTCGTCCTTCGACTTCGACGAGTTCTATTTCCGCGAGGTGCACCCGGCGGCCAAGGCGGCGCTGCTCCGGCAGCTGACGCCGCAGGCGCCCGCCGGCCCCTTCCCCCGGCCGCCGCGGCTGCGCGGTGATCCCGATGTCGAACCGCCGTCTGGAGGACCGTCTCATGCCCCGTGATCCGGACGGGACCGTCGTCACCTTCTACTCCTACAAGGGCGGCACCGGCCGCACGATGGCGCTCGCGAACGTGGCATGGATCCTCGCCGCGAACGGGCGGCGGGTGCTGGCCGTGGACTGGGACCTCGACTCGCCCGGGCTGCACCGCTTCTACCACCCGTTCCTGCCGCCGTCCGCGGTGCAGTCGGCGGGCGGGGTCATCGACCTGATCGTCGACTACGCGTGGCAGGTGCACCAGCAGCGGGCGGACCGGGCGGCGGACTGGCACCGGAAGGCCGCGGAGGTGGTGCGGCACACCATCGCCGTGGACTGGCCGTTCCCCGGCAGCGGGGCGCTGGACTTCCTGCCGGCCGGGCGGCAGAACCGGGACTACGCCTCGGCGATGGCACCGCGCGGCTGGGACGACTTCTATCAGGAGATGGGCGGCGGGCTCTTCTTCCAGGCGATGCGGGAGGGCATGAAGGCGGAGTACGACTATGTCCTCATCGACAGCCGCACCGGGCTGTCCGACATAGCGGACATCTGCACGCTGCAACTACCGGACGTGCTCGTGGACTGCTTCGCGCTCAGCGACCAGAACATCGAGGGGGCGCTCGGCGTGGCCCGACGGGTACGCGACCACTCCCCGGACCGGCCGATCCGGATCCTGCCGGTGCCGATGCGGGTCGACGAGGCGGAGAAGACCAAGGCCGACGCCGGGCGCGCGGTGGTGGCCTCGCGCTTCGCCGGGTTCCCGGCCGGCATGGACGAGGAGCGCAGCACCCAGTACTGGGCCTCGGTCGAGATCCCCTACCGGCCCTTCTACGCGTACGAGGAGACCCTCGCGACCTTCGGCGACGCGCCCGGTCTCCCGACCTCGCTGCTCGCCGCCTTCGAGCGGCTCACCGCCGAGATCACCATGGGCCGCGTCACCGGACTGCCGGCCATCGACGAGCCCCGGCGGCGGCGTGTCCTCGAAGGGTTCACCCGGCGGACGGCGGCGAAGGTCAGGCCGCTGATCCACTACGTCGCCGAGGACCGGATGTGGGCCGACTGGGTCCGCGAGATCCTCGCCCAGGTGGAGGTCCCCGCGGATCTGCTCGGCGTGGGGAACGGCGTCCCGGTTCCCGATCCCGACACGACGGATGCCGCGGAAGTCGACGGCGACCGGCAGGTCCTCGCGATCGCCTCGCACGCCTACCTGCGCTCCGCCGACGTCATGACCGAGCTCCAGCGCTTCGGCACCGCGTCGGCATCCGGGGGCGAGCGGACTCGGCAGCGGGTCACCGCGATCCGGGTCGCCGACGTCCGCATGCCCGCGCAGTGCCAGACGAATCCGCCGATCGACCTGGCGCGCCTCAGCGAGCCGGAAGCCGTCGAGACCTTGCTGCGCGCCGTGGACAAGAACGCCTACGCGCAGTGGCGCGCGCGTTCACCCGACACGCTCCCCTCCGCGCGCGCCCACGGTCCCCGCTTCCCCGGCGTCGACCCCCGCGTGTGGAACCTGCGGAGCCGCAACGCCTCCTTCACCGGGCGCGACCGGGTCCTGGAGCGATTACGCGACCGCCTCCTGCGCGGCTCCGCCGCCGGCTCGGCACCGCCGCAGGCCCTGCACGGCCTCGGCGGGGTCGGCAAGACCCAGGTGGCACTGGAGTACGCGCACCGTTTCAAGGGCGACTACGACCTGGTGTGGTGGCTGCCCGCCGACCAACCGGAGCTGGTCCCCACCGAGCTGGCGAAGCTCGCCCGGCCGCTGGAGCTGGGGCTGCGGGCGGACAGCGGGATCGCCGAGACCGCGGCGGCGGTGCTGGAGGCGCTGCGCCGCGGGGATCCGGTGCGGCGGTGGCTGCTGGTCTACGACAACGCCGACGAGCCCGGCGCGCTGCGGCGGTACCTGCCCGAGGGACGGCACGGGCACGTGCTGATCACGTCGCGGAACCCGGCGTGGGCGCAGGAGGCGGCGCCTGTCGAGGTGGAGGTGTTCACCCGGGAGGAGAGCATCGAACACCTGCGGCACCGCGTGGCCGGTCTGGCCACGGAGGACGCCGACGCCCTCGGCGCGGCCCTCGGCGACCTGCCGCTGGCCGTGGAGCAGGCCGCGGCGTGGCTCACCGAGACCGGGACTCCGGTCGCGGAGTACCTCGAGGAGCTGGAACGGCAGGCCTCGGTGGTGCTGGCGCTGAACCAGCCCGGCGACTACCCGGTGCCGGTGGCGACCACCTGGACGATCTCCTTCGAGGCGCTGCGCGAGCGCTCGCCGGCCGCGGTGCGGCTGCTCCAGCTGTGCTCGTTCCTGGCGCCGGAGCCGGTGTCCATGACCCTGCTGCGCTCGGACGAGATGATCCAGGCCCTGATCCCGCACGACGACGCGCTGCGCGACCGGATGATGCTGGGCCGCGTTGTCCGCGAGGTCGGGCGGTTCGCCCTGGCCCGGGTGGACGCCGCCTCGGGCACGATCCAGGTGCACCGCCTGGTGCAGTCGGTGATCAGGGCCCGGATGAGCGCCGAGGAGCAGGAGAAGGCCTGCCACGAGGTGCACCGCGTGCTGGTCGGCGCCCGGCCCCGGGCCGGGGACACCGACGACCCGGAGAACTGGCCGCGGTACGACCAGATCTGGGCCCACCTGGGGCCGAGCCGCGCCCGGCTGTGCGCCGAGGGCGAGACGCTGCAGTTGCTCATCGACCGCGTGCGGTACCTGTGGAAGCGCGGCGAACTCGGGGCGGCGCTGGCCTTCGCGGAGGAGCTGGCCGGAGTGTGGAGCGCGCGGGGCCGGGCCCCGGACGCCGACCCGGACCTGCTCTCGCTGCGCTTCCACACCGCGAACGTGCTGTGGTCGATGGGCCGCTTCGAGGAGGCCCGCCAGATCAACGCGGAAGTGCTGCGGGCCCAGGCCGCCACGCTCGGGGACGACCACCGCCACACCCTGATGACGGCCGGCGGCCTGGCGGCGGCGCTGCGCGGGCTGGGCCGCTTCGAGGAGGCGCTGGCCCTGGACGAGCAGACGTACGCGCGGTTCGCGGAGAACTTCGGCGTGGACTTCCCGCAGACCCTGTCCTCGGCGAACAACCTCGCGGTCTCCTACCGGCTGGTCGGCCGGTTCGAGAAGGCCGCCGAGATCGACCGTGAGGTGTTCGCGCGACGGCGGGAGGTGCTCGGCCCGGGCCATCCGTACACGTTGAGCTCCGCGGGGTCGCTGGCGCGGGACATGACCGACGCCGGGCGGTTCCAGGAGGCCGTGGAGTTGCTGCGGACGACGCTGGAGACGTACCGCGAGGTGCTGGGGGACGACTTCGTGGAGACGCTGCGGACCGCGAAGAGCCTCGCCGTCGCGTTGCGGAAATGCGGGCGTTTGGATGAGGCGCAGGATCTGACCACGGCGACGTATCAGCGTTACCTCACGCGCTTCGGTGCGCGGCACCCGGACACCCGTGCTTGTGCCTTGAACCGCGCTGCGGACCTGGCCGCGCATGACCGGGATGCGGAGGCCGTGGAAGTCGCGGCGGAGTGCCTGGCCACGTATGAAAAGGAGTTAGGGGAACGGCACCCTTATACGCTCGTCGCGGTCAACAACGTGGCCGTCTATGCGCGGGCTGATGGGGATGTGGCCCGCGCACGCACTCTGTCGGAACGAGCCGTAGCGGGGTTCGACGCCGCCCTCGGTGCTTCCCATCCCTTCACGCTGGCCGCCGCGGGCAACCTGGCGAACTGCCTGGCCGACGACGGGGAGTTCGACGCTGCGATCTCCTTGGAGGAACGGATCCTTGCGGGTCTGGGCGAACGCTTAGGCGACGGACACGTCTATACGCTGACGGCCGAGGCCAATCATGCGGCGACCCTGCGAGCTGCGGGACGGGTCACAGAGGCCGATGTCATCAGCGGGCGCGTTCTCGGCCGGCTCACACGGCTGCTCGGCGAGGTCCATCCCGTGTGCGCCCGGGTGCGGGCGGGTATGCGCATCGGGCGCGAGTTAGAGGCGACGCCGTACTGACCTGCCCGTGCTGCTGTGAGCGGATCCGCCCACAGCAGCACGGCCCCCGCGGCGGTACCCCGCGGGCGCACGGTGGAGGCATGGCAGAAGACGACAAGGCGCCGCAGTTCAGCTGGCGCACCCGCGAGCAGCTGTTCAGCCGCCGTATCCTCGTGCTGGACGGCGTCCTCGACGACGACAACGGCACCCTCCTGATGACCCAGCTCCTCAGCCTGGCCACCGAGGATCCGGAGGCGGGCATCTCGCTCTGGATCCACTCCCCCGGCGGCTCGGTGCCCGCCATGCTCGCCATCCGCGACGCGATGCGGCTGGTCCCGTGCGAGATCTCGACGCTGGCGCTGGGCCTGGCGTGCAGCGCCGGGCAGTTCCTGCTCTCGGCCGGCACCCCCGGGCGCCGCTTCGCCCTCCCGCACGCCCGGATCCTGATGCACCAGGGCTCCTCCGGGATCGGCGGCACCGCGGTCGACGTCGAGGTCCAGGCCGACGACCTGCGCCACATGGTGACCACGGTCCTGGGGCTGATCTCCGACGACACCGGCCAGCCCTACGAGCGGATCTACGAGGACTCGCTGCACGACCGCTGGTTCACCGCCCAGCAGGCCAAGGACTACGGCTTCATCGACCACATCGTGGACTCGTTCGGGCAGATCGTCCCCGAGCGCCGACGGATCGGGATCTCGGCATGAGCTACACCATCCCCTACGTCGTCGCGCAGAACCCGCGCGGCGAACGCGTCACCGACATCTACTCGCACCTGCTGAGCGAACGCATCGTCTATTTGGGCACGGCGATCGATTCCGGTGTGGCCAACGCCGTCATCGCGCAGCTGCTGCACCTGGAGTCGGACAGCCCCGAGCGCGAGATCAACCTCTACGTGAACTGCGAAGGAGGCGACCTCACCTCGATGCTGGCGGTGTACGACACCATGCAGCACATCAAGTCCCCGATCCGCACCACCTGCGTCGGCCAGGCCATCGCGGTCGGCGCGGTGCTGCTGGCCGGCGGCACCCCGGGCCTGCGCTCCGTGCTGCCGCATGCCCGCGTGGTGCTGCACCAGCCGGCCGCCCGCGGTCAGGGCGCGATCCCCGACCTGATCATCCAGGCCGACGAGCTGGTCCGGATGCGCGGTGAACTCGAGGACATCCTGGCCGAGCACACGGGCCAGACCGTCGAGCGGCTACGGCACGACACGGACCGGGACCGGGTGTTCACGGCCAAGGCAGCGGTGGAATACGGACTCGCCGACATGGTGCTGGGGCAGCGGGTGTAGGGCTGCGGCGCGCGATCCCGGTTTTCAACAGATCAACCGCAGCGGGGATGGGGGCGGCGTAGCCACAGTGTGGCTACGCCGCCCCCATCCCCGCTGCGGTCGTGGTTCGGCGTGACCAGCAGCCCCAGCGGTCAGGCCGCCAGCGCCAGCGCGACCGGCCCGGACATGCGGCGGCGCGCCGTCATCTCGTGCCGCAACAGCATCGAGGTCTCCCGCTGCACGCGCAGCCCGGCGGCGACCGACTCGGCGAGGTCGCCGAGCGTGGTGCCGAGCGCGCCGGCGACGGCGGCGATCATCTCGCTGGAGGGCTCCTTGAGGCCCCGCTCCACCTCGGACAGGTACTGGGGCGAGATCCCCGCCCGCGCGGACGTCTCGGCGAGCGTCTCCTGCTGGCGGCGGCGCAGCTCGCGGAGCTGCTCGCCCAGGACTTCGCGCCACAGCGGCTCTGGCTCGGCGGGACTCGGAACCTCGGTCATACCTCGAGCGTACGGATCCCGGGCCAACCGCTCAACGCCACCGCCGCGTCCCAGGAGACACGGGCGCCGGACCACACGATCACCTGCGGCATCCGGAGCAGGGCACTGAAGTGCGAGGCGCTGGCCTCCAGATCGACGGTCGCGAGCGGAATGCGCTCGCCGAGCCAGCGGGTGTGGCTGATCGGGGAGAACCGGTCCTCCGCGCCGTGCCACAGGTAGACCGGCACGCGGATGTCGCCCGGGTCGAAGCCCCAGGGGGCGGCCAGGGCCAGCGCGTCGTCGAACCAGCCGTCGGCGGAGCGGGACACCGCGGCCGCGTAGGCGCGCACCAGCTCCTGCCGGATGTTGGCCTGGCGGATCACCGCGCGGTCGGCGGGCTCCAGACCCTCGTCGATGTCCGCCAGCAGGCTCGCCGGGTCGGCGCGGATGTGCGCGGCGCGCTCGTCCAGGGTCCGGCGCAGGGCCGCCGGATCGGTGACGGCCTGCTGGTAGTCCTCGGCGTTGCCGGGGGTCATCCCGGAGAACCAGGTCTCACCCATCGCGTCGCGGGGAGCCAGCGGCACCATGGCCGCCGCCTTCGTCACCCGTTCCGGCAGCAGCGCCGCGCAGGCCAGCGCGTGGGGGCCGCCGCCGGACCGGCCCAGCACCGCGAAGCTCCCGATCCCGAACGCGTCCGCCACCGCCTCGGCGTCCGCGGCCACCGACGCCACGCTGCGGCCCGGCAGCCGGTCGGACTCCCCGAACCCGGGCCGGTCGAAGGACAGCAGCCGGATCCCGGTGGCGTGGAGCGTCATCGCGCGCGGCACCGGCCCCAGCCGGCTCCCGGGCGTGCCATGGAACAGCATCACCGGGGCGCCCCGAGGGTCGCCGCGCTCGGCGACGGCCAGCCGTCGGCCGTCGGGGGTGAGGACTGTGCGGATCATGGCTCTCCTCCGGTAGGCGGCTACCCGGCGCCGTCGCGCGGGAAACCGCCGCCCCCGGCGCGCCATGGTGCACGTCGGGAGGCGGGTACTGTCGGATCATGCCGCTGTTCGGGGCGCGCCCACCGGTCGAGGACCGCGAGCGCCTGTGGATCGAGAAGATGCTGGCGTGGTGCCTGGAGCGGTTCGGGCGCGAAGCGTTGGACGCCGAGATCCTCACGCCGACACCGAGGTTCTTCCCCGGGCGGTATCAGGGCACTCCGGACGATGTCGTCGCCTTGGTCGACCTCGTGCGCGCGCATCTGCGCGTCGATCCCGGGGAGATCGCGGTGGCTCTGTACGACAGCGGCCAGCGGCCCAAGGTCGCCGGGCACTACAGCGTCCGCGACGGCCTGGGGGTCATCGCCATAGGGATGGAGGACGCCCCGGATCCGCGTCACGTCGTCGCGGTGGCCGCGCACGAGCTGTGCCATCACAAGCTGCTCTACCGCGGCATAGCCTCGTCCACCGAGGAAGACCACGAGCCGCTGACGGACCTGGCGACCGTCTTCTTCGGGCTGGGTGTCTTCACCGCCAACGCCGCCTTCACCTTCTCGCAGAACGCGCGCGGATGGCGAAGACGCCAGCTCGGGTACATCAACCAGCCCATGTTCGGCTACGCGCTCGCCTATACAGCACGGTTGCGCGGGGAACGCCAGCCGGAGTGGGTTCGGCACTTGGACACGAACCCGAAGGGCTACTTCAAGAAAGCGATGCGCTACTTGGAGCAGAAGGAACCGGCTCTGTGACGGGCGGAGTCGTTCAGGCTGCCAGCCGGTCGGCGGCGGCCGCGACCCGCTCGTCGGTGGCCGTCAACGCGACGCGCACGTGCCGCGCGCCGGCCACGCCGTAGAAGTCGCCGGGGGCGGCCAGGATGCCGCGCTCGGCGAGCCAGTCGACGGTGGTCCAGCAGTCCTCGTCCCGCGTCGACCACAGGTACAGCCCGGCCTCGGAGTGGTCGATGCGGAACCCGGCGTGCTCCAGCGCCTCGCGCAGGACCACGCGCCGCCCGCGGTACCGCTCCTTCTGCTCGGCGGCGTGCGCGTCATCACCGAGGGCGACGGTCATCGCGTCCTGGACCGGCTGCGGCATGATCAGGCCGGCGTGCTTGCGCACCTCCAGCAGCTCGGCCACGACCGCCGCGTCGCCGGTGACGAAGCCGGCCCGGTACCCGGCCAGGTTCGAGCGCTTGGACAGCGAGTGCACGGCGAGCAGCCCCGCGTGGTCCCCGCCGCACACCTCGGGGTGCAGCAGCGAGACCGGCGCGGCCTCCCACGCGAGCTCGATGTAGCACTCGTCGGACACCACGACGGCTCCCGCCTCCCGCGCGGCCGCCACGACGGCGCGCAGCTCGGCGGCGGAGGAGACCCGGCCGTGCGGGTTCGCCGGGGAGTTCAGCCAGACGAGCTTCGGACGCCGGGCCCGGATCACGTCCGGAGCGTCCTCCGGCGCGGTCAGCAGGGTGTCGGCTCCGGCCAGCCGCGCGCCGACGTCGTACGTCGGATACGCCACCGCCGGGATGGCCACCGCGTCGCCGGGGCCGAGGCCCAGCAGAGTGGGCAGCCAAGCCACCAGCTCCTTGGTCCCGATCACCGGCAGCACCGACACCGGCTCCACGCCGGTCACGCCGAGCCGGCGGCCCATCCAGCCGACGGCGGCGGCCCGCAACGCGGGGGTGCCGTGCGTGAGCGGGTAGCCGGGCGCGTCGGACCCGGCGCGCAGCGCCTCCTGGACGACGGCGGGCACCGAGTCGACCGGCGTGCCGACGGAGAGGTCGACGATCCCGTCCGGGTGTCGGCCGGCCCGCGCCTTGGCGGGCGCGAGCCGGTCCCACGGGAAGTCAGGGAGCTTCCGCATCGTGAAGGTTTTCCTCTGGTGGAGCGAGATGTCGCCGGTGCTCGGTCTCAGTCTTCCGAAGCTTGCGGCGGCAGCGCCGACACCAGCGGGTGGTCCTTCTCGA
The DNA here is from genome assembly GCF_039531675.1 of Catenulispora subtropica. Classification (NCBI taxonomy): domain Bacteria; kingdom Bacillati; phylum Actinomycetota; class Actinomycetes; order Catenulisporales; family Catenulisporaceae; genus Catenulispora; species Catenulispora subtropica. The sequence continues at coordinate 127,089 of NZ_BAAAQM010000023.1, read as the reverse complement.
TCAAGCCCATCTTGGAGGCCCCGCCCGGAGAACCGAGGTCGTCGAAGAACTCCACGTTCGCCTTGTAGTAGTCCTTCCACTGCTCCGGCGTGTCGTCCTCGTAGAAGATCGCCTCGACGGGGCACACCGGCTCGCACGCGCCGCAGTCGACGCACTCGTCCGGGTGGATGTAGAGCATGCGCTCGCCCTCGTAGATGCAATCGACAGGGCACTCCTCGATGCAGGCCTTGTCCTTCACGTCCACGCAGGGCAGGGCGATGACGTAAGTCACTTTCTCCGGTCCTCCTGTTGATGCGGTGGGCGACGCAGCGGTGCGGGCTGCAGAACCCTATGCGCGTCCGCCCTTAGTATCACGCGTGAGCGGCTGGTTCTCCTAAGCGGGTCAGCCAGCGGACGGCCGGTCCAGCCAAGGACGCACCACAGAAGCGCACACCAGAGCCCACCCGGAGCCCAGCACGGCACCGGCGAGGACGTCGGTCGGGAAGTGCACGCCCAGGATCGGCCGCGAGACCACCATGGTCAGCACGTAGAGCACCAGAACGATCACCGCGACACGCCGCGCGGCCACCGACGCCAGCAGCGGCACGGCGGCCACGATCAGCACCGTCGCCAGCGCCGACGACCCTGTGGCGTGCCCAGACGGGAACGAGGCCCCGTGATCGGTCACCACGGTGTGCGCGGCGTCCCAGCGCGGACGATGCCGGTTGACGGCCTTCTTGGCGATGTAGGCGATGGCATAGGCGCCGATCACCGCGGCCGCGGCGAACGTGGCCGAGCTGCGCATCCGCGCCGCGTAGAAGGCGACAGCGGCCAGCAGTCCGAGACCGAGCGCGATCGTGGGCTCGCCGGCCTGTGTCACGGCCTTGAGGAGATCGGTGACCCCGGCGTGGGACAAAGCGAACCGGTTCAGCGTGTCGTCGACCGACTGGTCCGGACCCTTGAAGGCCTTGACCGCGGTCAGCACGGCCAACAGCACGAACACGCCGACCAGCGCCGCGCCCCAGGCTCGCAGCGCGGCTACCCGCGCCCGGTCGGTGGAGACGGGCGAACGCCGCCTGGTGAACGTCGACGAGGGTTCGGTGAGCACCGGTTCACCTTAATCGAGTCACCTGACGTTCGTCTTATGTTCACCATTCGTTCACTTCACGGGGCGTGTCTTCACCGATCTTCCACACGCAGCCCGCGCAGCACGATGTCCAGCAGAAGGTACGGACTCAGCGGCGGCAGATCGTCGTGGTTGGGCTTCTCGCTGCGCCGCTCCACGGCCATGACGATGCCGGAGCACAACGCCAGCACGTCGAAGAAGGTGATGTCGGTGCGGAACGCGCCCATCCGCTGGCCGCGCTCCAGCAGGCGCTCCCCGGCGTCCACCATCTCCTTGCAGGTGCGGCCCAGCGCCGTGGTCTGGTCGTGGATGGCCTCCTTCACGGCCATCGACAACCCGCGGTACAGCGCCATGTGCTCGGCGAGCAGCGTCAGCCACTCGGCGAGCGCGACGTCCGGGTCGTCGCGCTCCTCGGCCAGCACCATGGCGACCTCGGCCAGCTTGAGGTACCGCTCGGCCAGGACCGCCGCGATCAGGTCCTCGCGGGTCGGGAACCGCCGGTACAGCGTGCCGATCCCGACGCCGGCCTGGCGCGCGATCTCCTCCAGGGACGTGTCGATCCCGTTCGTCGCGAACGCGGACTGCGCGACCTCCACGAGGCGCTCGCGATTGCGGAGAGCGTCGGCCCTCACGGTGTCATCGACCCCTTCACCACTGTCGAGCAGGGCTGATTCAAGGCCCCGCGAAATACGGTTGCCGCAGTGCGCAGCCAGACCCTAACCTAAACGGAGTCAGCCTCCGCTTAAGCTCCGCCGTCAGGTGAAGGACACCATGTCAACAGCGTCCATATCGACAACGCCTCCCGCCGAGAAGGTTGTTCCCCGCCGGGAGCCGAAGCCTGGCCTCATCCTGGCGACCATCGTGACTTGCCAGCTGATGCTGGTCCTCGACGCCACCATCGTCAACATAGCCCTGCCGAAGATCCGCGACTCCCTGCACTTCTCCGAGGCCAGCCAGTCCTGGGTCCTCAACGCCTACACCCTCGCCTTCGGCGGGCTGCTCCTGCTCGGCGGTCGCGCCGGCGACATCCTGGGCCGGCGGCGGATGTTCGTCTCCGGCGTCCTCGTCTTCACGGTGGCATCCTTCATCGGCGGCCTCGCGGTCGACTCGAACATGCTGCTGGCCTCCCGCGCGCTGCAGGGCGTCGGGGCCGCGATGGCCGGGCCCAGCATGCTGGCGCTGATCATCACCACGTTCCCGGAAGGCGCGCCGCGGGTGAAGGCGATGAGCCTGTTCACCGCGGTCTCCTCGGCCGGCGGCTCGGTCGGCCTGCTGCTCGGCGGCATGCTGACCACGTGGGGCTCGTGGCGGCTGGTCATGTACATCAACGTCCCGATCGGCGCGGCGGCGGCGTTCGCGGCCTACAAGCTCCTGAACGAGTCGCCCAAGGCGCAGGGCCGGTTCGACGTCCCCGGCGCCGTCACCTCCGTCCTGGGCATGAGCAGCCTGGTGTACGGCTTCATCAACGCCTCCGAGCACGGCTGGAGCGACAGCGTCACGCGCGGCGCGTTCGTCGCCGCGGTGGTCCTGCTGACCGCGTTCGTCGTCACCGAGTCCCGCGTCGAGTTCCCGGTGTTCCCGCTGCGCCTGCTGAAGGACTCCACGCGGGCCCGCGGCTACGGCAGCTACGTGCTGCTGGTCGGTGCGATGTTCTCGATGTTCTACTTCATGCCGCAGTTCATGCAGCGGGTGCTCGGCTACTCGCCGATCAAGTCCGGCCTGGCGTTCCTGCCGCTCACCGCGACGCTGTTCGCCATCTCCCGCTTCGTCCCCAAGCTGCTGCCGCGCTTCGGGCCCCGGCCGCTGATCGCCGTCGGCACGGCGCTGATCAGCGGGGCGCTGCTCTGGCTGGCGCAGATCTCCCCGGACTCCGGGTTCACCGGCAGTCTGCTGGTGCCGTTCCTGATGTTCGGCCTCGGCGGCGGCATCGCGTTCAGCCCGATCGCGCTGAACATCATGGCCGGCCTGGCCCCGCGCGACTCCGGTGCCGGCTCCGGCCTGATGCAGGCCTGCCAGCAGATCGGCGCCGCGCTCGGCATCGCGGTGCTGGTGACCGTCTCCACGTCGGCGGAGAAGGGCGGCCACGACCCGAACCCGGCGGTGAACTTCACGCACGGGCTGGGGACCGGCCTGACGGTCGGCTCGGCGATCGCCTTCGTGGTGTTCCTGATCTCGCTGACGCTCAGGCCGAAGGCGCCCGCGGGGGGCGCCGGTGCGGCTCCGACCCCGATCCCGGTGACCGAGTAGCCGAGTGGCGATTCCGATTCCGAAAGTCAGGACGACGGCTTCCAGCTCTGCTGGGGGCCGTCGTTCCGCACGGTCCTCGAGGCGGGGACTCAGCCGCCGTACGGGAAGTACCGCCGTACGCGCCACACGCCGTCGTCGCCGTGCAGGTACAGCGCGAACCCGGTGACCAGGAACCGCGCCTCGTAGCCGGCCAGGATCTCCTGGGCCCGGCCGAGCACGTCCTCGGGCAGCTCGTGCGCCACGGTGACGTGCGGGTGGTACGGGAACCGGGCCTCGCGGGCCAGCACGCCGGAGCGCACCAGCGCCTCCGTGGCGGCGCACTGCTCGGCACCCATCGCCACCCGCACGAAGGTCACCGGCGAGATCGGCCGGAAGGTGTCGGTGCCCTGCAACAGCATCGGGAAGGGGTGGCCGAGCGAGGCCGCCTTCGCCAGGTGGTCCTCGATGTCCGCCAGGTCCGCGCGGCCCACCTCGGTCGGGGGCAGCAGGGTGACGTGTGTCGGGATGGCGCGGGCCATCGGGTCGTGGAACGACTCGCGCCACTTCTGCAGCTCGCTGCCGAACGGCTCGGGGATCGGCACGGCGACGCCGATGGTCACCGTGTCCGGCCCGCGGGCGTCCGCCCCCTGCGCGTGCAGCAGGGGGTTGGCGGCCGCGAAGGTCGCCTCGAGCGGATCCGGTACGCCGCCCACCGTCAGTTCCCCGCCGCGGGCAGGAACCCCGTGCGGTCGTAGACCTCGGCCAGGGTCCGCGCGGCGATGGTGCGGGCCTTCGCCGCGCCCTCGGCCAGCACCGCGTCGAGCTTGTCCGGCTCGGCGAGGATCGCGTGCGTCCGCTCCCGGAACGGGGTGACGAACTCGGTGAACAGCTCGGCCAGGTCCTTCTTCAGGTCGCCGTAGCCCTTGCCCTCGTAGGCCTGCTCCAGTTCGGGGATGGTACGGCCGTCCAGCGCCGAGTAGATCGACAGCAGGTTGGAGACGCCGGCCTTGTTCTCCTCGTCGTACCGGATCTCGCGCTCGGTGTCGGTGACCGCGGAGCGGATCTTCTTGGCCGAGACCTTGGGGTCGTCGAGCAGCTCGATGATGCCGTTCGGCGAGGAGGCCGACTTGGACATCTTCGCGCCCGGGTCCTGCAGGTCGGTGATCTTGCCGACGGCCTCGATGATGTACGGGTCCGGCACGGTGAAGTAGTCGCCGTAGCGGCCGTTGAAGCGCTGCGCCAGGTCCCGGGTGAGCTCCAGGTGCTGACGCTGGTCCTCGCCGACCGGGACGGCGTCGGCGTTGTACAGCAGCACGTCGGCGGCCATCAGCATCGGGTAGGTGAACAGCCCGACGTTGGTGTTGGCCGCGCCCTGCTTGCCGGACTTGTCCTTGAACTGCGTCATCCGGCTGGCCTCGCCGAAGCCGGTCATGCAGGTCAGCACCCAGGCCAGCTGCGCGTGCTCCGGGACGTGGCTCTGCACGAACAGGATGCTGCGGGCCGGGTCGATGCCGGCCGCCAGCAGCTGGGCGGCGGCGATCCGGGTGCGCTGGCGCAGCAGCTTCGGGTCCTGCTCGATCGTGATCGCGTGCAGGTCGACGACGCAGTAGATGGTCTCGTGGGTCTCCTGCAGCGGCACCCACTGCCGGATCGCGCCGAGGTAGTTCCCGACGTGGAACGAGTCGGCGGTCGGCTGGATGCCGGAGAAGACGCGCTTGCGACCGGAGGACTGGAAAGCGGCTGCCATGGGCGCCATTCTCTCAGATCCCGCGCTCGCTTTGATCGGGTTCTCCCGGGATCTCCTCCGCGGACTCCGGACCCCGATCACCTTCGACACTTTCAGTGTCCGTACGAACACCTTCGGTGAATTCCGGGGCTTCCCCGCCCTCCTGCGACGCGGTTCCGTCGTCGGGCGCGAGCGGGGTGCCGTCCTCGGGCAGGCGGGTGATCCGGATCCGCGCGATACGCCGGCCGTCCATCTCCACCACGCGCAGCTGGTAGCGCTGGATCTCCAGGTCCGCGGCCTCGTCGTGGTCGTCGCCCGCCGCGCCGTGGCCGGCGGGGTGCGCGGAGAGCGGGCCGCCGTGGCCGCCGTAGCCGCTGTGGCCGTGCGCGAGGTCGTGCGCGGTGTGGCCGCGCGGCGGGTCCAGCGCCACCACCACCTCGTCGCCGATCTCCGGCAGCCGCCCGAGCTGGGCCACCATGAAGCCGGCCGCGGTCTCGTAGGGGCCGTCGGGCAGCTCGATGCCGGTCTCGTCCAGGAAGTCGTCCAGGTTCAGCAGGCCGTCGACCTCCATCACGCCGCCGACCAGGCGCGTGGTGCCGGCCTGGCCGATGTCGTACTCGTCCTGGATGTCGCCGATCAGCTCCTCGATCAGGTCCTCCAGCGTGACGATGCCGGCCGTGCCGCCGTACTCGTCGACCACGATCGCCAGGTGCGTGGACTCGTTGCGCATCTCCGACAGCGCCGAGAGCACCTGCTTGGAGGTCGGCAGCATCTTCACCGGCCGGGCGATCTCCTCCAGCCGGATCGAACGGCCGGCCAGCTCCGGGTTCAGGAAGTCGCGCACGTGCACGAAGCCGATCACGTTGTCCGCCGAGCCCTCGATCACCGGGTAGCGGGAGTGCGGGTTGGACGCGGCGATCCGGGCCGCCTGCCGGATCGGCATCCCGGCGTCCAGGAACGTCACCTCGGTGCGCGGCACCAGCACCTCGCGCAGCTGCCGGTCGCCGGCCGCGAAGACCTCGTCGATCAGCTCGCGCTCGTCGCTGTTCAGCGTCTCGTTGCCGGCCACCATCAGCCGCAGCTCCTCGGAGGAGACCGCCTCCCGGCCCACCGACGGATCGCCGCCGAACAGCTTCACCACGCCGTTGGTGCACATCGACAGCAGGAAGATGATCGGACGGCAGATCGCCGCCATCCGGTTCAGGAACGGCGCCATCGCCAGCGCGGTGGGCTCGGCCCGCTGCAGGGCCAGCCGCTTGGGCGCCAGCTCGCCGATCACCAGGGTGACGAAGGTGATCACCAGGGTGACGCCGACGATGCCGATGAAGCCCGCCAGCCCCTCGCTCAGGCCGGCGTCGATCAGCCCCTTCTTGGCGCTCTCGGACAGCGTGATGGCGCCGTACGCCGAGGACAGCAGCGCGGTCAGCGTCACGCCGATCTGCACCGTGGCCAGCCAGCGGTTCTGGTCGCGCACCAGCATGGCCACCACCTGGCCGCGGCGTCCCTGCTGGGCGAGGGTGTCCACCTGGCTCTCGCGCAACGAAACGAGCGCGATCTCGGAGGCCACGAACAGGGCCTCGACGAGGATCAGCGCCAACACGACCAGGATGGACACCAGAATCGGACTCACCCTTCGATTCTAAGGACCGGCCGGACGGGACCGCTGGGGCGGAAGTGACGCAATGAAACGATCAGGAGCGCCACTTCTACGCAACGATCGTGCACGGACACGCAACAAACGTTCCTTGAGCTGGGAAAACGTCGTCCTTATGCTCAGGTTGCATGATCCCCGAGACACTCCCCGTGCCGGCGGCGGCACAGCGCGTGGCGACCCCGCGCCGCTTCCTGATGTGCCGGCCCGACCACTTCGCGGTCACCTACGCCATCAACCCGTGGATGGACCCGGCGACCCCGGTCGACGCCTCCCTGGCCGCCCGCCAGTGGGAGGCCCTGCGGGACGCCTACCTGGACCTGGGGCACCAGGTGGAGACCATCAAGCCGATCGAGGGGCTGCCCGACATGGTGTTCGCCGCCAACGGCGCGACCGTGGTCGGCGGCAAGGTGCTGGCCGCCTCCTTCCGCAACGAGGAGCGGCGGGCCGAGGGCCCGGCCTACCGAGAGTGGTTCCGCAAGAACGGCTACTCGGAGATCCACGACCCCGAGTTCGTCAACGAGGGCGAGGGCGACTTCCTGTACGCGGGCCGGTGGATCCTGGCCGGGCACGGGTTCCGCTCCGACCCGAACGCGCACCTGGAGGCGCAGGAGTTCTTCGGGATGCCGGTGATCGGGCTGCGCCTGGTCGACCCGCGCTACTACCACCTGGACACGGCGATCGCCGTGCTGGACGAGGCGACCATCGCCTACTACCCCGGGGCGTTCTCGGCCGGATCGCAAGAGGTGCTGCGGCAGCTCTACCCGGACGCGATCGTCGCCACCGCCGAGGACGCCGCGGCGTTCGGCCTGAACGCGGTGTCCGACGGCCTGAACGTGCTGCTGCCGCGGGACGCCACCGGGCTGGCCGCGCGGCTGACCGAGCGCGGGTACCGGCCGGTCGGCATGGACCTGTCCGAACTGCTCAAGGCCGGCGGCTCGGTCAAGTGCTGCACGCTGGAGCTGAGGAACTGAGAGGGCTGAGCACCGTGACCACCATCTCCGAGACTTCCGCGGCCGGCGCCGGCATCACGCCCGGCGCGGCCGGCGGCGGCCTGCCGCGCGTGCCGCGGTCGGCCAAGGCCGAGGCGCTGATCGAGCAGGCCGACGCGCACACCGCGCACAACTACCACCCGCTGCCGGTCGTGGTCGCCGAGGCCGACGGCGCGTGGGTGACCGATGTCGACGGCAACCGCTACCTGGACATGCTCGCCGGGTACTCGGCGCTGAACTTCGGGCACCGCAACCCGGTGCTGCTGGCCGCCGCGCGCGAACAGCTGTCCCGGGTGACGCTGACCTCGCGCGCGTTCCACCACGACCAGTTCGGGCCGTTCGTGGCCGAGCTGTCCGAGCTCTGCGGCAAGGACGCGGCGCTGCCGATGAACTCCGGCGCCGAGGCCGTGGAGACCGCGCTGAAGACCGCGCGCAAGTGGGGCTACCAGGTCAAGGGCGTGCCGGAGGACCGCGCGCAGATCATCACCTGCGAGGGCAACTTCCACGGCCGGACGCTGTCCATCGTGTCGTTCTCCACCGACCCGGACGCGCGGACCGACTTCGGGCCGTTCACCCCGGGGTTCGTCAGCGTGCCCTACGGCGACGCGTCGGCGATCGAGGCGGCGATCACCGACGACACCGTCGCGGTGCTGCTGGAGCCGATCCAGGGCGAGGCCGGCGTGCTGGTGCCGCCGGACGGCTACCTGGCGGCGGTGCGCGAGGTCTGCACCCGCCGCGGGATCCTGATGATGGCCGACGAGATCCAGTCCGGGCTGGGGCGGACCGGTTACACGTTCGCGTGCGACCACGAGGGCGTGGTGCCGGACCTCTACATCCTGGGCAAGGCGCTGGGCGGCGGGATCCTGCCGGTGTCGGCGGTGGTGGCGGACCGGGACGTGCTCGGGGTGTTCAAGCCCGGGGAGCACGGGTCGACGTTCGGCGGCAACCCGCTGGCGTGCGCCGTCGGGCGCGCGGTGGTGGGGCTGCTGGCCACCGGCGAGTACCAGGCGCGGGCCCGGACGCTGGGGGCGCACCTGCACGCGGCGCTGGCGACGCTGCCGGAGAAGATGGTGCGCGAGGTCCGGGGCCGCGGCCTGTGGGCCGGCGTGGACATCGATCCCGCCTTCGGGACCGGACGTGAGATCTCCGAGCGGCTGATGGCCCGCGGCGTGCTCGCGAAGGACACCCACGGCTCAACGATCCGCATGGCGCCGCCGCTGGTCGTGACGGCCGAAGAGCTGGACTGGGCCGTGGAGCAACTACACAGCGCTGTGGGTTGATACTGTCAGCGAGCCGGGCTCGCGGCAGGGGTACGGCCTGCTGCGAGTCCGGCTCGTCTTCTTAGACGCGGGAAACCGCGATTCGGTGTCATCCGCACGAGGAATGTTCACGTTTTCTCAGCCGGATCCTGATATCCGTCCCGGCGGACGCCGGCCCGGCGGCGCGGCCGCGACCCGCGTCGGCATCGTCCCGGTGCTGGTCGGGGGCGTGACGATCGCCCCGGCCGGCGCCGCCGCCCCGTGGCCACCGCGCGCCGGGAACGCGGTCCGGGGCTGGTGGACCTTCGACCGCTAACCTCAGGGCATGGACAGCCTGGACCGCGCGATCATCGACGTCCTGCGCCGCGACGCCCGGGCCTCGTTCGCCGACGTCGGCACCGAGGTCGGCCTGTCCGCCTCCGCGGTGAAGCGGCGGGTGGACAAGCTCCGGGCCGACGGCGCGATCCGCGGTTTCTCAGCGATCGTCGACCAGTCCGCGCTGGGCTGGACCACGGAGGCCTTCGTCGAGGTGTACTGCGGCGACCGCACGTCGCCGGACGTGATCCGCGAGTGTGTCGCCCGGCACCCGGAGGTGGTGGCGGCGTACACGGTGACCGGGGACGCGGACGCGCTGCTGCACCTGGTGGCCGAGGACATGCGGCACCTGGAGGAGGCGCTGGAGCGGATCCGCCGGGAGCCGGAGATCCAGCGGACCAGGTCGGCGCTGGTGCTGACGCGGCTGCTGGCGCGGGATCCGACGGTGTGAGGAAGCGCCGAACGGCCCGGCACCCCTCGGGGGCGCCGGGCCGTTCTCGGCTCAGCGGTGGATCAGCGGCCCGGGATCGCCGGCCGTGGATCAGCGGCCGTGGATCAGATCAGGCCCAGCTGCTTGACCGCGTCGCGCTCCTCGGCCAGCTCGGCCACCGAGGCGTCGATGCGGGCGCGGGAGAAGGCGTCGATGTCCAGGCCCTGGACGATCTCCCACTCGCCGTTCTTGGTGGTCACGGGGAACGAGGAGACCAGGCCCTCCGGCACGCCGTAGGAGCCGTCCGACACGACGCCCATCGAGGTCCAGTCGCCCTCGGCGGTGCCGTTGACCCAGGTGTGCACGTGGTCCAGCGCGGCGTTCGCGGCCGAGGCGGCGGAGGAGAAGCCGCGGGCCTCGATGATGGCGGCGCCCCGCTTGGCGACGGTGGGGATGAAGTCGTTCTCGATCCAGGCCTGGTCGTTCACGACCTCGGCGGCGTTCTTGCCGGCGATCTTGGCGTGGAACAGGTCCGGGTACTGGGTGGCGGAGTGGTTGCCCCAGATGGTGAGGTTGCTGATGTCGCTGACCGGCGCCCCGGTCTTCAGCGCGAGCTGGCCGATGGCGCGGTTGTGGTCCAGGCGCGTCATCGCGGTGAAACGGGACTTCGGGACGTCCGGCGCGTGGGCCGCGGCGATCAGGGCGTTGGTGTTGGCCGGGTTGCCGACCACCAGGACCTTGATGTCGTCGGCGGCGTGCGCGTTGATCGCCTCGCCCTGCGGCTTGAAGATGCCGCCGTTGGCGGACAGCAGGTCGCCGCGCTCCATGCCCGCGGTGCGGGGGCGGGCCCCGACCAGCAGGGCGACGTTGGCGCCGCTGAAGCCGTCCTTCGGGTTGTCCGAGATGTCGATCCCGGCCAGCAGCGGGAAGGCGCAGTCGACGAGCTCCATCGCGGTGCCCTCGGCGGCCTTGACGGCCTGCGGGATCTCCAGCAGGTTCAGCTTCACCGGCACGTCCGGGCCGAGCAGGTGGCCGGAGGCGATGCGGAACAGCAGCGCGTAGCCGATCTGGCCGGCCGCGCCGGTCACGGTGACGTTGACGGGGGTGCGGGACATCGCTTGTGGCTCCTGCTTTTGTGAAGGTTCCGTCTGGTTGCCAGCCACAGGCTACTCCTGAGAAACCTGCCCGGTTTCGCCGCCCGCTGTGAGAAAGCAGACACACGACGGTGACCACCCGACCCGTCTGCGCGTTCGGCTCGTCACTGTCAGTACCTGATGGAAGACTCGGATCCGGCGGTGTGACGCGTGCCACACCGCCGCTCCCCGCACACCCGAGGAAAGGAAGGCCCCATGATCACCTCGGAGAACACCCCGAACCTGCCCGGCTGGATCGACCTCGGCTCCCCCGACCCCGGCGCCTCGGCCGAGTTCTACGGCCGGGTCTTCGGCTGGACCGCCGAGCAGATGATGGAACCGTCCGACGAGGGTCCCGGCTACTGGATGTTCCGCAAGGACGGCAAGGCCGTCGGCGGGCTGGGCGGGCTGATGGACCCCGCGGCCAAACCGGACTGGACGACGTACATGCGGGTCACGGACGCCGCCGCGACCGTGGCGACCGCCGAGGCCAACGGGGCCAAGGTGCGGGTGCCGCCGATGCCGATCCCCGACCAGGGCCTGCTCGCCCAGCTCACCGACCCGGCCGGGGGCGAGTTCGCGCTCTGGCAGCCCGCCGGGTGGACCGGGTTCGAGGCGTGCTGCGTCGACGACTCGATGCTCTGGGCCGAGCTGTGGACCCGCGACCCGGGCGCGGCCAAGGCCTTCTACCCGGCGGTGTTCGGCTGGAAGGTCGAGCCCTACACCCCGGACGCCGCGGACGCCCCGGACACCGCGGACTCCGCGGCGGAGGCCGGCTACGACATGTGGACGGTCCGGCCGGGCGACCCGATGGCCGCTTTCGGCGGGATCATGGGGATCGCCGACGACGCGCCGGTGCAGGACGAGAAGTGGATCCCGTACTTCATGGTGGCCGACGCCGACGCCACCGTGGCCCGCGCCACCGACGCCGGCGGCTCGGTGCTGATCCCCGCCTCGGACGCCCCGCCCGGACGCCTCGGGCTGCTCACCGACCAGTTCGGCGCCCGGTTCGCGTTCCTGCAGCCGGCGGAGATGCCCGGGGCCGCGCAGTAGGGGTCGGCGGCCCCCGCCGCACCTGACCCTCCGCACGTCTGGACAGGTGGGGCACGATGGCAGCATGACCTACACCGATGACGCCAAGGGCCTCCAGGAGGACCTGGTCCGCCTGCGCCGCGACCTGCACCGCATACCCGAGATCGGCCTGGACCTGCCCCGCACCCAGGAGCGGGTCCTGGCCGCCCTGGACGGCCTGCCGCTGGAGATCAGCACCGGCCGCGAGCTGAACTCGGTGGTCGCGGTGCTGCGCGGCGCGGGCCCCGGGGACGCGGCGGGGGCGGACGCCGCCGCCCGGCCGGCCGTGCTGCTCCGCGGCGACATGGACGCCCTGCCGGTCGTGGAGCGCACCGGGCGGGACTACGTCGCCGACGGCCCGAACATGCACGCCTGCGGCCACGACCTGCACACCGCGATGCTGGTCGGCGCGGCCCGCCTGCTCAGCGCGCACCGCGACCGGCTGGCCGGGGACGTGGTGTTCATGTTCCAGCCCGGCGAGGAGGGCCAGGACGGCGCCGGGCACATGATCCGCGAGGGTGTGCTGGACGCCGCCGGCCCGCGCGTGGTCGGCGCCTACGGCCTGCACGTGATGTCCAACCGGATCCCCCGCGGGCAGTTCGTCTCCCGCCCCGGCACCTTCATGGCCGGCGCCGACGAGATCCAGGTGACCGTGCGCGGCGCCGGCGCCCACGGCTCGCTGCCGCACACCGGCAAGGACCCGATCCCGGTGGCCTGCGAGATGGTGGTGGCGCTGCAGTCGCTGGTGACCCGCAAGTTCGACATCTTCGACCCGGTGGTGATCACCGTCGGCGCCTTCCACGCCGGCACGGCGTCCAACATCATCCCGGACGACGCCACCTTCCACGTCACCATGCGCTCCTTCTCCCGCGAGTCCCGCGCCAAGATGCTGGTCGTGGTGGTGGAGCTGCTCAACGGCCTGGCCGCGGCCTACGGCTGCACCGTGGACATCACCTACAAGGAGCAGTACCCGCCGACCGTGAACCACGCCTCCGAGGTCGACTTCCTGGAGGAGGTGGCCCGCGAGGTGCACGGCGAGGAGCGCTTCGCCCGCCTGCCGAACCCGGTCCCGGGCGCCGAGGACTTCTCCCGCGTCCTGGAGGCCGTGCCGGGCACCTACGCCTTCCTGGGCGCCTGCCCGACCGACGACCTGGAGCAGGCCCCCTCCAACCACAGCCCGCTCGCCGACTTCGACGACTCGGTGCTGGGCGACGGCGCGGCGCTGCTGGCCGAGCTCGCCGACCGGCGGCTGGCCCGGGGCTAGTCCGGGCCGGTCCGAGCCGGTCCGGGCTAGTTCGCCAAGGCCGGGTCGGTCAGCACGGCGTAGGCGGCGAAGAGCACGAGCGCCGAGGACGGGACCGCCATGAGCAGGCCGCCGATCGCGAAGCCGCGATCGGCGGGTCTGCGCCGGGACTTCACGACGGCCACGAGCGACACCGCGAACGCCAGCGGCGCCACCAGGACGTCCAGGGCCCACCCGAGGCCGCTGAAGCACAGCAGGCCGATGCTCGCGGCGCCGAGCAGGAGCGCCGTCCGGGCCAGCACGCTCTGCGGCGACGGCGGATCCCACCCCAGGTACTGCATGACCGGAAGGGTAGGCGAACGGCCCGACAGCACGGAACCCCCGCCGGCCGGAGCCGACGGGGGTCTCGTGACGGGCGTGCTTACGCGCTCGCCATCGCCTTCTGCAGGTTCTCGTCGATGGCGGCGAGGAACTCCTGCGTGGTCAGGTACGGCTGGTCCGGGGAGACCAGCAGCGCCAGGTCCTTGGTCATCTTGCCCTCCTCGACGGTCTGGACGCAGACGCGCTCCAGGGTCTCGGCGAACTTCACGACCTCGGGGGTGTTGTCGAACTTGCCGCGGTAGGCCAGGCCCTGGGTCCACGCGTAGATCGAGGCGATCGGGTTGGTGGAGGTGGGCTTGCCCTGCTGGTGCTGCCGGTAGTGGCGGGTCACGGTGCCGTGCGCGGCCTCGGCCTCGACGGTCTTGCCGTCCGGGGCCATCAGGACCGAGGTCATCAGGCCGAGCGAGCCGAAGCCCTGGGCGACGGTGTCGGACTGGACGTCGCCGTCGTAGTTCTTGCACGCCCAGACGTAGCCGCCCTCCCACTTCAGGGCGGAGGCCACCATGTCGTCGATCAGGCGGTGCTCGTAGGTCAGGCCGGCCTTCTCGAAGTCGGCCTTGAACTCGGCGTCGAAGACCTCCTGGAACAGGTCCTTGAAGCGGCCGTCGTAGGCCTTCATGATCGTGTTCTTGGTGGAGAGGTACACCGGGTAGTTGCGCAGCAGGCCGTAGCGCATGCTGGCGCGCGCGAAGTCGCGGATCGACTCGTCCAGGTTGTACATCGCCATCGCGACGCCGCCGCCGGGGAAGTCGAAGACGTTGAGCTCGATCGGCTCGGTGCCGTCCTTCGGGGTGAAGGTCAGGGTCAGCGTGCCCTCGCCCGGGACCACCAGGTCGGTGGCGCGGTACTGGTCGCCGAAGGCGTGACGGCCGACGACGATCGGCTTGGTCCAGCCGGGCACCAGGCGCGGGATGTTGCTGATGACGATCGGCTCGCGGAAGATCACGCCGCCGAGGATGTTGCGGATGGTGCCGTTCGGCGACTTCCACATCTTCTTCAGGCCGAACTCCTCGACCCGCGCCTCGTCCGGGGTGATGGTGGCGCACTTCACGCCCACGCCGTACTGCTTGATGGCGTTGGCGGCGTCCACGGTGACCTGGTCGTCGGTCTCGTCGCGGTGCTGGATGCCGAGGTCGAAGTACTTCAGGTCGACGTCGAGGTAGGGCAGGATCAGCTGGTCCTTGATGAACTGCCAGATGATCCGGGTCATCTCGTCGCCGTCGAGCTCGACGACGGGGTTCGCGACCTTGATCTTGGGACCGGAGTAGGCCATGGCGGGTCGTCCTTAGGATCGGTGAATTATCTCGACCTCAAGATACATGCCGTCCGCACAGGATGGCCAAGCGGTCCCCACGGGGGCTCAGTTCGAGAAGATCCCCTGCACCAGCAGCCCCAGGACCACCAGCGCGGTCCCCAGAAGCGTGTAGATGCCGACATCGATCCCGCGGCGCCGGACGGCCAGCGTCCCGGCCATCCGGGTCGGCAGGAACAGCCGCAGACCGGCGGCCACCAGTATCGACATCCCCAGGACGGCCGCGCCCTGGAAGACCTCGTCGCGCAGTATCACCGTCAGCCCGAAGGCGAAGCCGGCCAGCACGACCAGGATCGGCCACTCGGCCAGCACTACGCGGCCGAAGGGCTCCCTGGCCGGACGGTTGTTCGCTGCCATGGCGGCAACTCTATTACCTACGGCGCGACCGCCAGCCAGTCCGCGAAGCCGCTCGGCCGGTGCGCGCCGATGGACAACGTCTCGAACAGCCCGTATCCGACGCGCGAGCCCTCCGGCCCGTCGTAGTCGAAGCGCGCCAGCCGCTCGGTGACGCCGAACATCCCGGACTTCGCCGCCGCCTCCGCGGCCGGCATCACGACCTGCTGCACCACCGGCTCCGGCCCCTGATACATGCCGTGCCGCCAGTCGGCGTCCAGGCCGTAGCCGCTGCCGACCGCCATGTGCAGCGGGACCAGCTGCGTGACCATGACCTTCTCGGCGCGGCCGGAGAACGTCACCGCCGCCGTCTGCACGTCCCGCGTGCCGGACGTGTAGTGCAGCTCCACGTCCGGGCGGCCGAGGGACTCCGCCGGGCGCCCGTCCCGGTAGACCTTCAGCGCCTCTTCCAGCACCCGGCCGCCGTCCTCGTCCTCCTGGATGATCACCAGGATCGAGAAGTCGTCGAACTGCATCGGGGCGTAGACCCAGTGGAAGGTCGGCGGGGCGCCGTCCTTGCCCTGGATCCCGGCGGGCTCGGCCTCGCCGACCGGCCGGATGCCCCAGGACCGGTCGCGCGAGCCCCACCAGGTGTCCGGGGTGACGGCGAGCACGTCGTCGCCGACGCGCAGCGTGCCCTCCCAGAACCCGGTCTGCGCCAGGCGTACCGAGTCCATCCACACCCGGCCGTGCCGCCGGACGAACTGCCTCGGCTCCCGGGTCGCCGCGATGGAGCCGGTCCAGGTCAGATCGAAGGAGAGCTCGTACTCCCCCGGTTCCAGCACCACCCGCAGCTTGTTCAGCGGCTCCAGCACGTCGACCCGGAACGGGCCCACCGAGGTGTCGCCGCGATCGGTCCCGAGCTCCCGCGAGGCCCGCACCACGCGGTGCACGCCCCGGTGGACGATCGCCGCGAAGGCGTCGGTCACGCCGAGGTTCGGGTACTGCCCCACGCCCATCGCCAGGAACAGATCGCCCACGCCGTGGTGCACGTTGAAGTAGTAGCGATCGTAGAAGTTCCGGTCGGACGTGGCGACGTGCGCCATCGACTCCGAGGTCTGATGGAACGGGAAGTCGTCGAGGGGGGACAGGTCCTGATGGCGATCGGACATGTCCCCCTTCTATGTGCGTTCTGATGAACCGTCAAGAGTGACGATCAGACCTGGCGCTCGGCGATCTCCACCACGTTGTTCAGCAGCATCGCGCGGGTCATCGGCCCGACGCCGCCGGGGTTCGGCGACACCCAGCCGGCCACGTCGCGCACGTCGTCCGCGACGTCCCCGGCCAGGCCGCCCTCGCCGCGGGACACGCCCACGTCCAACACCGCCGCGCCCGGCTTCACCAGCTCGGCGGTGATCAGGTTCGGCACGCCGGCGGCGGCCACCACGATGTCCGCCCGCAGCGTGTGCGAGGCCAGGTCGCGGGTGCCGGTGTGGCACAGGGTCACGGTCGCGTTCTCGCTGCGCCGGGTCAGCAGCAGGCCCAGGGGACGGCCCACGGTGATGCCGCGGCCGACGATCACCACCTCGGCCCCGGCGATCGCCACGTCGTGGCGGCGCAGCAGCTCGACGATCCCCAGCGGCGTGCAGGGCAGCGGCGCCGGCGCGCCGAGCACCAGCCTGCCCAGGTTGGTCGGGTGCAGGCCGTCGGCGTCCTTCGCCGGGTCGACGAGCTCCAGGATGGCGTTCTCGTCGATGCCCTTGGGCAGCGGCAGCTGCACGATGTAGCCGGTGCAGGCCGGGTCCTCGTTCAGCGCGGCGACCGCCTCGGCGATCTGCGCCTGCGAGGCGGTGGCCGGCAGCTCGCGCTGGATCGAGGCGATGCCCACCTGCGCGCAGTCGCGGTGCTTGCTGCGCACGTAGGAGTGCGACGCCGGGTCGTCGCCGACCAGCAGGGTGGCCAGGCCGGGGACGACGCCGCGGGCCTTGAGCGCCTCGACCCGGGCCGACAGCTCCCCCTTGATCGTGGCGGCGGTGGCCTTGCCGTCGAGGATGTTCGCGGTCATGGTCAGCCTCCTCAGTGGGTGAAGTGCCGGGTGCCGGTCAGGTACATGGTGACGCCGGCCTTGCGGGCCGCGGCGACGACGTCCTCGTCGCGGACCGAGCCGCCGGGCTGGACGACCGCCTTCACGCCGGCGGCGAACAGGATCTCCGGGCCGTCGGCGAACGGGAAGAACGCGTCCGAGGCGCAGACCGAGCCGCGCGCCCGGTCCCCGGCCCGCTCCACCGCGAGCCGCGCCGAGTCGACCCGGTTCACCTGGCCCATGCCGACACCGACCGAGGCCAGGTCGTGGGCCAGCAGGATGGCGTTGGACTTCACCGAGCGGATCGCCCGCCAGGCGAAGACCAGGTCGGCGAAGGTCCGCTCGTCGGCGGGCTCGCCGGAGACCAGGGTCCAGGTCGCCGGGTCGTCGCCGGCCGCCTGGTACAGGTCGCCGTCCTGCAGCAGCAGGCCGCCGCAGATCTGCCGGAACTCGGTGGCGCGGCGGTTGGCGGTGCCGGTGCGCAGGATCCGGATGTTCTTCTTGGCCTTGAGCGTCTCCAGCGCCTCGGGCTCGTAGTCGGGGGCGCAGATGACCTCGGTGAAGACCTCGTTCACCTGCAACGCCATCGCCTGCGTCACCGGGCGGTTGGCGGCGATGATGCCGCCGAAGGCGGAGACCGGGTCGCAGTCGTTGGCCAGCTTGTGCGCCTCGGCGATGTCGCCGGCCGGGGAGATCGCGATGCCGCAGGGGTTGGCGTGCTTGATGATCGCCACCGCCGGCTCGGCGAAGTCGTAGGCCGCGCGGATGGCCGCGTCGGTGTCCACGTAGTTGTTGTAGGACATCTCCTTGCCGTGCAGCTGCTCGGCGGTCGCCAGCGAGTCCTGGTCCGGGTCGGCGACGTACAGCGCCGCGCCCTGATGCGGGTTCTCGCCGTAGCGGAGCACGGACTTGCGCTGCCAGGTCTTCGCCACGAAGTCGGGGAAGGACGACTCGCCGTCGGGCGCGTACGCCGAGGCGAACCAGCCGGCCACGGCGGCGTCGTAGGCGGCGGTGTGCGCGAAGGCCTCGGCGGCCAGGCGCTTGCGCTGCTCGAAGCCGAAGCCGCCGCCGGCGACGGCCGCCAGCACGGAGGGGTACGCGTCCGGGTTCACCACCACCGCGACGCTCGGGTGGTTCTTCGCGGCCGCGCGCACCATCGACGGCCCGCCGATGTCGATCTGCTCGACGCACTCGTCCGGCGCGGCGCCGGAGGCCACCGTCCGCGTGAACGGGTAGAGATTGACCACCACCAGGTCGAACGGCTCCACGCCGAGGTCGGCCAGCTGCTTGCGGTGGTCCTCCAGCCGCAGGTCGGCCAGGATCCCGGCGTGCACCTTCGGGTGCAGGGTCTTCACCCGGCCGTCCAGGCACTCGGGGAAGCCCGTGAGCTCCTGGACCTCGGTGACCGGGATCCCCAGGTCGCGGATCAGCTTGGCCGAGCCGCCGGTGGACACCAGGGCCACCCCGGCCGCGTCCAGGCCGCGGACCAGGTCCTCCAGGCCGGTCTTGTCGTACACGCTGACCAGCGCGCGCTTGATCGGGCGGGTGTCGCCGGGGCGGGACACAGTGGTGCTCACGGGAGGATGACCTTTCGGTTGTCGATGGTCCAGCCATGCCGGGCCAGGCGGCCCACGACGTCGACGAGCAGCGCCCGCTCCGCCGTCTTGATGCGCTCGTGCAGGAGCTCGGCGTCGTCCTCGTCCCGCACCGCGACGGCGCTCTGGGCGATGATCGGCCCGTCGTCCACCCCGGCGGTGACGAAGAAGACGGTGCAGCCGGTGATCTTGACGCCGTACTCGAGGGCGTCGGCCGGTCCGTGCATACCGGGGAAGCTCGGGGAGAGCGCGGGATGGGTGTTGATGACGCGGCCGCCGAACGCGGCCAGGAAGTCGGGGCCGAGCAGCTTCATGAAGCCGGCGGAGACGACGAGGTCGGGGGTGTACTCGGCGACCTTGTCACGCAGCGCCCGGTCCCAGTCCTCGCGCGAGGCGAAGTCCTTGACCCGCAGGGCGAAGGTGGGGATGCCGGCCTGCTCGGCGCGTTCCAGGCCGCGGATACCGGTCCGGTCCGCGCCCACGGCCACGATGGTCCCGCCGAACGCGGGGTCGGCCTGCTCGGCGTCGATCAACGCCTGGAGATTGGTGCCCGACCCGGACACGAGGACGACGATCCTCGCCGGGGGGTCCGGGTGGTGCTGCACGAGCCCTGGCGGGCTCTGGTTTCCTTCGGGATGGACCACGACCGCGGCCTCCTATAGGGGTGTTTGCTGTTGTGTCACGGCCAGACCCCTCCCGCTTGGACGGGCGGGGTCGCCATAGGCAACGATAGTGGGCGGACGGAGCAACACCCGCCACCCGACCAGCGATCAACCGATCATGTCCACGATAACCCGGAGGACTCCGTGACCGAGCCCGAACAGCGGCCGACGCCGACGGACAGCGGGCACGGCACGGGCGGCGGAGTACGGGCCGACGAGGCCCGGGAAGGCGGGGAGACGCCGGACACGGCGGGGACGGCGGGGACGAACCCGGCGGACGCCCCCTCCGGAGGCGTTTCCGGGCGGCCCGCCGAAGACGCGCCGGCGACGCGGCAGCCGGGTGACGGCAGCCGGCAGCCCGCCGGCTCCTCCGACGCCGAGGACAACGCCGAGGACAACCCGTTCGCCCCGCCGCCGGAAGACGCCCATGCGGGCCGGTCCGCGCCCGGCCAGCCGCAGCAGTCGCCGTGGGGCCCGCCCCCTGCCAACCCCTACGGCAAGGTCCGCCCGGGCCCGGTCCAGCCCTGGGGCTCCCAGCGGCCCCGCGAGCCGGAGCGCCCGCACGGCGCCTGGGGCGACCCGAACCGCTACGGCCCCGTCGACCAGCGGCCGGACCCGCGCGACGACCCCGACCGCCGCTACCGCGACCAGCGCGAGGCGGCGCCGCAGCGTCCGCAGCGCGACCTGAAGACCCGCTGGGCGCTCGGTCTGTCCCTGGGGTCCACGGCCTGCACGATGCTGGCGATCTACCAGGGCCTGGCGACGTTCCCGGCCTGGATGGTCGGGGCGGCCGCGGGACTGGCGTTCGCGGTGGCGGCGTTCGTGCTGTCCATCTCGGCGCAGCGGACCGCCGCGCTGAAGCGGCAGCGCGCGTCGGAGGCGACGGCGAGCATGGTCTCGGCCTCGGTGTCCGGCGTGCTGGCCGGTCTGCTGTTGGTCGCGTCGATCGTGTGGTGGACCCCGTTCAAGGAGTACGCCAGGTGCATGCAGGGGGCGAACACGCAGGTGGCCGAGAAGGCGTGCCTGACGCAGCTCGAGGGCCGGACCGGGATGTCGACGACGCACTGATGTGAATCGGGCCGCGGCGTCACAGATCGATCCCCGCTGATCGCGAGGCCGTGGACATGATGTTCATCGGGGTGACGCTCGCGCTAATCCCCGTCGGCATCGGCGTCGGCTACGTCCACAGCACCATCGACAACGACAGGAACGTCTTCGTCGTCGGCATCGTCGTCGGCGGCCTGATCGCTGTCGGCGGCCTGATCGGCTCCGGCCTCCGGCTCTGGATGGCCCTCGCCTGCCTCGCCGGCCACCACTACGCCCGCATCGTGTCCAGTGATTTCTTCGTCTTCTTCGGCATCGTCTTCTTCGGCGTCGGCGTGCTGGGCAGCCTGGCCGACTTCGGTTCCAGCTGGGTCCTCGCGATCGGCAAGGTCTTCAGGCTCCTCGCCTTGGTGGCCGACCTCCTGGCGATCATCTTCGCCTGGAGCGGCCAGTCCGGGCCCTACTTCCGCCGCCCGGCGCCGGGGTACGAGTACGGCTACGGCGTCCAGCAGCCGCCGTACGGACAGCCTCCGTACGCACAGCCTCCGTACGGCCAGGGCTGACGGCGGCAGCAGCACCACGGCGGCGGCGCCCACCCCGACCAGCACGAGGGTGGCCGCCGCCGTCCGCCATCCCGAGGGGCCGAACGCGGCCATCCGCCCGCCGGCGAGCGGCCCGCCGGACAGCGTCGCGGCCAGGCCCACGGTCAGCGCCACCGCCGCGGACGCGGCGCCCGTGGCCCGCACCCGGTCACCGAGCCGCCGATGCCGGGCCCGGGTCACGACCAGCGCGGCGGCCACCCCGGCGACGACCGGGACCGCCAGGAAGGCCAGACCGTAGGGATACAGGTGGCTCCCGCTCCGCGGCAGGGCGCCCAGCAACGGAAACAGCGGCAGGGCTCCGGTCTTCACATTCAGGACGTTGACGGCGGTACCCGTCCCGGCCGCGAACCCGGGCCCGAGCACGAACGCCGTCGCCCACAGCACCGCGTTCGGCAGCACCGCGAGACTCAGCAGCAGCATGCCGCAGGCGTCGCCGATCCCTTGCGGCCAGCCGGCCTCGGGCAGATGCCCGGCCAGCGCCCCGGCCAGGGCCGCGGCACTCCCGCCGATCAGCACCGCTCCCGCCACGCCCGCGGCCCGCGCCGCCGTCACGACCCACCGGGGCAGGACACAGAACGCTGCGATGCGCCGCCACCGCGCGGCCGTCGGCACCAGCGCGCCGAAGAGGACGGCGAAGGGCACCGCCTGCGCGGTGTCGGGATGCACGTCAGCGGTCGCCGCCCCGGCGGCCACGACCGCCGCGACCAGACCGTAGCCGGTGGCGGCCCCGAACGCGGTGTAGGCGACCTGCACCGGCCGCACGACCGGCGCGGCGGTGGTGTGCCAGAGCGCGAAGAGCAGCAACGCGGTGAAGCCGAGCGGAGCCATGGCGACGCGCCCGGCCGGGACGTCGAGCGCGACATGGTGCCCCAGCAACCAGAGCTGTCCGGCGACCCGCAGCGGCCCCCAGACGCCCGCGGTGTTCGGCGCCGAGACCAGCCACACCACCACGCACACGGTCACCGCGACCAGCCAGGTGGCCACGGCCGCCAACGCGGCATGCGCCCCGGCCCGCACAACCAGGCGCAGGTCACGCCCATGGGAACCGTTCCAGGCGACGGTCATCGCGTCGGCCCAGTCGGCGGCCAGGTCACGGAAGGCCTCCGCCACACTCGGCGGCGACGAGGGCTCGGAGGCGGCCCGCGCGGCGGCCAACTGCTCGGCGACCCAGTCGCGGCCGTCGACGGCGCCGACGGCGTTGGTGGCGCGGGACCTCAGGTGGGGAGCGCCGGGCTTGGCGGGGGAACCCGGACTCGGCGCGGCGCCGACACTGGCAGGCTGACCAGGGTTCGCGCTGGAGCTGTTCGCAGAACCAGAACCAGAACCCGGCGCGGCAGAGCTTGCCGAGCTAGGAAGCGGGCCGGACTCAGCACCAGAGACGATCGCGGGACCGGGACCCGGCGCAACGCCGACCAGCCGACCGGGACTCGCGCTGGAGCTGTTCGCAGAACCAGAACCCGGAGTAGCAGCGGCCTCCTGACCAAGATTCGCGCTGGAGTCCTTCGCAGAACCTGGAGCGACAGCAGAGCTTGACCCAGCCCCGGTCTCAGCGCTGGGCACCGGTCCCGACGTCGCACCGGAGCCGATAGCCGAACCGTAGCCCGGTGCGGCGTCGGCGCTCGATCCTGGCTGCGCCCCGGCCTTCGCGCTCTGACCAGGCAGCGCCGCTGAACCGCGCTGGGCAGGCGGTTCGGGGGCGCCCTCCTGGCCGGGAACCGTCGCCGCTCCGGCTGCCCTGACCGCTCCGGCCGCTCCGGCTCCGTCGGCCCCCTCGGCTCCGGCCTCCTCCCCCTCCGGCCGGCCGCCTTCCGTGGTCTGCGAGCTCTGATCGCGCATCCTCCCACTCTGGCCAGCGGTCACCGGCAAGCCGACCGCCCGCGCCGGGCGGCGCCGAAGCGCTCGTCCCGATTCACCCCGGCGGCGTAACCGGATCCGGGAATGCCGGAAGCCCGGCCGCGCGGGGCGCGGCCGGGCTTCGGAGCGAGGGCCCTTACAGGCTCTCCATGATCTCCCGCATCAGCTGGGCGGTGGCGGACGGGGTCTTGCCGACCTTCACGCCCACCGCCTCCAGGGCCTCCTTCTTGGCCTGGGCGGTGCCCGAGGAGCCGGAGACGATGGCGCCGGCGTGGCCCATGGTCTTGCCCTCGGGGGCGGTGAAGCCCGCCACGTAGCCGACGACCGGCTTCGTGATGTTCTCCTTGATGTACGCCGCGGCGCGCTCCTCGGCGTCGCCGCCGATCTCGCCGATCATCACGATCGCGGCGGTGTCCGGGTCGTCCTGGAACGCCTGGAGGCAGTCGATGTGCGTGGTGCCGATGACCGGGTCGCCGCCGATGCCGACGGCGGTCGAGAAGCCGAAGTCGCGCAGCTCGTACATCATCTGGTAGGTCAGGGTGCCGGACTTGGACACCAGGCCGATCTTGCCGGCCTTGGTGATGTTGGCCGGGATGATGCCCGCGTTGGAGGCTCCGGGGCTGATCAGGCCCGGGCAGTTGGGGCCGATGATCCGGGTCTTGTCGCCCTGCCGGGTGTTGTACGCCCAGACCTCGGCGGTGTCGTGGACCGGGACGCCCTCGGTGATGATCACGCACAGCGGGATGCCGGCGTCGATCGCCTCCAGCGCCGCGCCCTTGGTGAACGCCGGCGGGACGAAGACCACGGACACGTCCGCGCCGGTCTTCTCCATCGCGTCGGCCACGGTGCCGAACACCGGGACCTCGGTGCCGTCCACGTCGACCGTGGTGCCGGCCTTCTTCGGGTTCACGCCGCCGACGATCTTGGTGCCCGAGGCCAGCATCCGCTTGGTGTGCTTCATGCCCTCGGAGCCGGTCATGCCCTGGACGATGACCTTGGAGTTCTCAGTGAGGAAGATAGCCATTAAAAAGTCTCCAGTCTCAGTCCGCTTAAGCGCCGGAGGCGCTCATGGGCGCAGTGCGCGCGTTCGCCAGCTCGGCCGCGCGGTCCGCGGCGCCGTCCATCGTGTCGACCTGCTCCACGCCCGGCAGCTCGGCGTCCACCAGGATCTGGCGGCCCAGCTCGGCGTTGTTGCCGTCCAGGCGCACGACCAGCGGCTTGGTGCCGGCCGCGTCGCCCAGCAGCTCGAAGGCCTGGACGATGCCGTTGGCGACCGCGTCGCACGCGGTGATGCCGCCGAAGACGTTGACGAACACCGACTTCACCGCCGGGTCGTTCAGGATGATGTCCAGGCCGTTGGCCATCACCTCGGCCGAGGCGCCGCCGCCGATGTCCAGGAAGTTGGCCGGCTTCACGCCGCCGTGCTTCTCGCCGGCGTAGGCCACCACGTCCAGCGTGGACATGACCAGGCCCGCGCCGTTGCCGATGATGCCGACCTCGCCGTCGAGCTTGACGTAGTTCAGGTGCTTGGCCTTGGCCTTGGCCTCCAGCGGGTCCGCCGAGGCCTTGTCCTCCAGGTCCGCGTGGTCCGGGTGGCGGAACGAGGCGTTCTCGTCCAGCGACACCTTGCCGTCCAGCGCCACGATCTTGCCCGCCTTGGTCTTCACCAGCGGGTTCACCTCGACCAGCGTGGCGTCCTCCTTGGTGAAGACGTCCCACAGCTTGACCAGGGTCTCGGAGATCTGGTCGGCCACCTCGGCCGGGAAGTCCGCGGCGGCGACGATCTCGTCGGCCTTCGCCTTGGACAGCCCGCCGACGAACGCCGCGGCGTCCACCGGGACCTTCGCCAGGGCCTCGGGCTTGGTGACCGCGACCTCCTCGATCTCCATGCCGCCCTCGACGCTGGCCATCGCCAGGAAGGTGCGGTTGGAGCGGTCCAGCAGGAACGAGACGTAGTACTCGGCCTCGATCTCGGCGGTCTGGGCCAGCATCACCTTGTGGACCGTGTGGCCCTTGATGTCCATGCCCAGGATCGCGGCGGCCTTCTCCTTGGCGTCGGCCGGCCCGTCGGCCAGCTTCACGCCGCCGGCCTTCCCACGGCCTCCGGTCTTCACCTGGGCCTTGACGACCACCCGGCCGCCCAGCTTCTCGGCAGCGGCTTCCGCCTGCTCCGGGGTCTCGGCCACCTCGCCGCCCAGCACCGGCACACCGTGCTTGGCGAAGATGTCCCTCGCCTGGTACTCGAAAAGATCCACGCGCGTCCGTCCCTCATCAAAGGAAGATTCCGGTACGGCTACCGCTACGGAATGCGCGGATGCCGTCCACCTCATCGCAGGGTAGTCCGGTGTGCTGCCAGATCACGAACCGGGAGGCGAACAGCAGGGGTGTGAATCGGGCCACACGACGAGTCGCCACCGGTCTCATCGTGTGAGATGAGACCGGTGGGGTCCGTCGGCACCACCGGGGCTGCTACGCCTCTCGGTCGCACTCCTGGGCCCGCAGCGCGCGCGCCGCGTCGTCGCGCGCCTCCAGCACCAGCCGCCGCAGCGCCGGCGCCTTCGCCGCGTCCGACGCCAGCCAGGCGTCGGTGCGGGCCAGCAGCTCGTCCGACGCCAGGGGCCACGGGTAGCCGCCGCCGACGATGCGCTCGGCGTTCTGGATGCTGCGCTCGGCCCAGATCGCGGCCAGCCCCTCGAAGTAGGGCTCGACGTACGGTTCGGCCAGCTTCTCCTGGTCGCCGTGGTGGAACCGGCCGAGCACCGCGCCGATCAGGTCGTTGGGCTGATCGGGTGTCTCCACCACCAGCCGCCAGGCCTCGGCCTTCGCCTCGGCCAGCGGGCGGGCCGCGCGGGCCGCGGCCCGGTGGCGGCGCCCGTCGGCGGTGTCGTCGGTGCCGGCCTCGCGGTCGGCGAGCACGCCGTCGTCGTCGTGGCCGGCGGCGGCGAGCTCCTCGATGATCGCCCAGCGCAGGTCCTGGTCCACGGTGAGGCCGTCGTACCCGAGGTCGCCGGACAGCAGGGCCTTGAGCCGGTCGAAGTCCGCGTCCCGGCTCGCGGCGCGCACCGCGCCGTAGGCGAACGCCACCTGGTGGTCGCTGCCGGGCGCCGCGGCGGCCAGCAGCTCCACCAGCCGCGCGGACACCTTCGCGTCGGCCGCGGCACGGTTCGCCGGGTCCAGGTACTGCGAGCGCACCAGTCCGGCCTGCCGCAGCAGGTTCTGCACGACGCTGATGTCGGTCTCGGCCTCGATGTTGCGCAGGACGATGTCGAGGAAGCGCCGGCCGGAGACCACCGCGTCGCGCGTCATGTGCCACACGCCGGACCAGGCCAGCGCCCGGGCCATGCTGTCCCCGAGGGCCGCGATGCCGCCGCGTTCGAAGGCGGCGATCTCCTCGGCGGTGAAACGGATCTTGGCGTACGTGAGGTCCTGGTCGTTGAGCAGGACCAGCGCCGGGCGCGGCTTGCCGACGAGCTGCGGCAGCTCGGTCAGCTCCCCGTCGACGTCCAGTTCGACGCGCTCGACCAGCTCGACCGCGCCGGTGGCCGGGTTCGGGCTGTAGCCGCCGACGGCGATGCGGTGCGGCCGCAGCGTCGGGAACGCGGGGACGGCGCTCTGGCGGATCCGCGCGGCGGTCACGACGCCGGCGGCGTCGGTGTCGATCTCCGCGGTCAGGGTGTTGACGCCCGCGGTCTCCAGCCAGGCCCGGGACCAGGTCTTCAGATCGCGGCCGGAGGTCTCCTCCAGGACCTCCAGCAGGTCGTTCAGGGTGGTGTTGCCGAAGGCGTGGCGCTGGAAGTAGCGGCGGGCGCCCTCCAGGAAGGCGTCCTCCCCCACGTAGGCGGCCAGCTGCTTCAGGACCGAGGCGCCCTTGGCGTAGGTGATGCCGTCGAAGTTGAGGCGGGCGTCCTCCAGGTCGCGGATGTCGGCCACGATCGGGTGTGTGCTCGGCAGCTGGTCCTGGCGGTAGGCCCAGGCCTTGCGGCCGTTGGCGAAGGAGACCCAGGCGGACGTCCAGCGGGTGGCGTGGACCAGGGCGTAGGCGCCCATGAAGTCGGCGAAGGACTCCTTGAGCCACAGGTCGTCCCACCACTTCATGGTGACCAGGTCGCCGAACCACATGTGCGCCATCTCGTGCATGATCGTGTTGGCGCGGCCCTGGTAGGAGGCGTCGGTGGTCTTGGAGCGGAAGACCATCTTCTCGTTGAAGGTGACCAGGCCCGGGTTCTCCATGGCGCCGAGGTTGTACTCGGGGACGAAGGCCGAGTCGTACTTCCCGAAGGGGTACGGGTAGTCGAAGATCCGGTGGTAGAAGTCCAGGCCGGCCTTGGTGACCTCGAGGATCGCGGCGGCGTCGAAGTACGGGGCCAGCGACTTGCGGACCATGGCGCTGACCGGGATCAGCAGGTCGGAGCCATCGGGCAGGCGGACGATGTGGGAGTCCTCGACCACGTGGTAGTCGCCGGCCACGATCGCGGTGATGTAGGTGGAGATCGGCTCGGTCGCGTTGAAGCGCCAGACGTTGGCGCCGGCCGCGTCCTGGGTGAGCTCCTCGAGGCTCTCGTTGGACCAGACGCGCCAGTTCGCCGGGGCGGTCACGGTGAACTGGAAGGCGGCCTTGAGGTCGGGCTGCTCGAAGTTGGCGAACAGCCGGCGGGAGTCGGCCGGCTCGAACTGGGTGTAGAGGTAGACCTCGCCGTCCACCGGGTCGACGAAGCGGTGCAGACCCTCGCCGGTGCGGCTGTAGGCGGCGTCGGCGTCGATGACGACGACGTTCTCGGCCTGCAGCCCCGCCAGGTGCACCCGCGCGCCGTCGAACACCTCGGCGGGATCCAGCGCCACGCCGTTCAGCGTCACACTGCGCACCGCCGGCGCGAGCAGGTCGACGAAGCTGGCCGCCCCCGGCTCGGCGCAGGCGAAGCTGATCGTGCTCCTGGACCCGAAGGTGGTGTCGCCGCGCGTGAGGTCCAGCTCGACGGCATAGTGCCGGGCCGTCAGCAGCCGGGCACGCTCCGCCGCCTCGTCGCGGGTCAGATTGCCGCCTGTCATCGGTGTTCTCCTGTCGCGCGGTAAGGACCGTCCACGCCGACGGCCGCCTGCGACGATCCTACGAGCGCGAGGAAGCCCACGGCGGCGGCGCATGCGGCGGCGATCCCGGCGTCACGGTAGATCAGGAGCCCCTCGGTCCCCGCGCGCCAGGCCGTGAGGAAGTCGACACCGGTCCGGTTCGCGACCCACAGGACGGCCGCCGCCTGCGACGCGATGTACCCGGCGAACGCCACGGCGAACCCCAGGACCGGCCGCCGCGCCAGGCCCGCGACCCGGGCGATGCCCCCGGCGGCCAGGAGAAGCACCGCGATCTGGAGGACGAAGGCGAGGCTGGGATCGTGCGTCGAAGCGGCGAGCTTGCCCGGCAGGATCTTCACGCCGCCGAGCGCGGCACCGGAGTAGGCGGCCACCGCGAGCGCGCTGCGACGCCCGCCGAGGACGAAGCCCAGCGCCAGCGCGGTCGCGGCGAAGGCGACGGCCAGGACGGTGCTCGGCTCGGGAAAGCTGAAGAGCGCGAGTATTCCGGCGGCGGCCAGACCGGCGAGCAGGTCTCGGAACACACCGCCGGGTAACCGGTCGACGCCGACCAGCTGCCGCCACCACGGGCGAGGCCGTTGCGGCTGGTGCGGCTTCGGCGCGGGGGTCCACTCACGGGCGATGAACGGGTTGCCGAGCGGAACCGGCGCGAGCGGCGGCGCGGACGAGGCCCCGGCCATGGTCGCGAGGCGCGAGTCGAGGCGGCCGTCGGCGCCGGGATCGGCGGGGAGGGCGAGGCTGACCTCGTCGCTGCCGGGCAGCCAGGGGGTCGGAGGGAGCCAGGGTTCTGCCGATGGCGAGGGCGGCGCCGCGAGGTCGAGATCGTCGGCGCTGGCGACGGCGGTGGGCTCGCCGTAGACGCGGGAGCCGGGAGCGACAGGAACGGCAGGAGGGGCAGGAACAGCAGGAACGACAGGAGCAGCAGGAACAGCAGGGCTCGCCGGGGTGGCTGGCACCAGGCCGCTCGGCTGCCACGGCGCCTGGCTGTGCTGCGCCGCAGATGCCGGAACCGGGCTGCCCGGTGTCGCACCGCCACCGCCACCGCCGACCATCGGACCGCTTACCGGTCCGGCAGCCGCGACACCAGCTTGGCTGTGCTGCCCGCCGACCAGGCCGCCGGAGCTTGGCGGTACCGCCGATAGTGGAGCCGCGCCAGGACCGCTGACTCCGGCTTGCCCGTGCTGCCCGCCGACCAGGCCGCCAGAGCTTGACGGCGGAGCCGAACCGCCGGATCCCCCAGTTCCCGCAGCAGGAGCGCCGTACAACCGTTCCCCCGTCGGCCGCACGCTCTCAGCGCTCTGCGCCCCCGGGCCGCGTCCAATATTGATCAGTGTGCCCAGCTCGTCGGTTCGCACCGACCACCACGTCACCAGCTCCCGGGGCGTCGGCCGGTCGCGTGGTTTCTTCGCCAGGCAGCGGAGCAGCGGGTCACGGAGCGGCAGCGGGATGCCGCTGATGTCGGGGTCGCCGAACTTGGTCATGTAGATGCGGGCTTCCGCGGGGCCGTCGCCGAAGGCGCCGGCGGCCTGGCCGGCGAAGGCGAGGACGGCGCCGAGGCTGAAGACGTCGGAGGCGGAGGTGACGCGGTCGCCGGCTATCTGTTCGGGGCTCATGTAGCCGGGGGAGCCGAGGACGGAGCCGGCGCGGGTGAGGAGGCTGTCGTTCTCGCCGCGGGCGATGCCGAAGTCGATGACCTTGGGGCCGTCGGCGGCGAGGAGGATGTTGTCCGGTTTCAGGTCGCGGTGGACCAGGCCCGCGGTCTCGAACGCGGCGACCGCCTCGGCCAGGCCCGCGGCCAGGGCGCGGAGGGCGCGTTCCTCCAGGGGGCCGGTGCGTCTCACGATCTGGCCGAGGGTGGGGCCGTCGATGAACTCGGAGGCGTACCAGGGCTGCGGGGCCTGGGGGTCGGCGTCGACCACCGCGGCGGTGAAGCGGGCCTGGACCGCGGCGGCGGCGCGCACCTCGCGGGCGAAGCGGCGGCGGTAGTCCGGATCGGCGGCGATGTCCTCGTGGATCAGCTTCACCGCGACCAGGCGGCCGTCCGGGCCGCGGCCGAGGCACACCAGGCCCATCCCGCCCGCGCCGAGGCGCCCCAGGAACCGGTACCGCCCCACGCCCTGCGGGTCGCCGGACCGCAGTGGCTCCATCTTCACCGACATGTCAGGGTTCCGACGGCCGACGCCAGCCGGAACGGCTTCCCGCCGTCCATCGGGTCGACCATGACGCTGCCCGTCATGGTGTTGGAGAAGTTGCTCCAGCCGTAGAACCGCACCGCTCCGTTACCGCGCGCGTCCAGCGTCACGTTCGTCCACTCCCCCTGCGCCGACGTCGGCGTCCCGGTCGAGAACGCCAAGTACCAGTACCACCGCACCGTGCTCCCCGGCGTCCCGGAGATCGTCCCCGTGAAGTTCACGTTCCCCGGCGTCGTCGCGCAGCCGGTCGCCGTCGCGTTCAGGGCGGACAATTTGCCCGCTACGCAGTTCACCGTATAAGAGGCGTGTGACGACGTCACGGTCCCGACCGACAACTGGTCCCATCCGCCGGCCCCGGCCCCGAACGTGTCCGTGACCGTCGCCGAGCCGCCGCTGACGGAAACCGTCTGCGTGGCGCTCTTTGTCCCGTCGCTACGCGTCCAGACATACGTGGCCTTCGCAGGCGCGGCACCGCTGTAGGAGATCTTTCCGGTGACCGTCACATGGAGCCCTTTGCCGGCACACATGGAGCTCGATCCCACCAGCGCCGGATCGTTGACCGAGACCATCAGTGCCGACGGAACCAGGTTCGGCGTGCTCGGCGTGGTGGGCGGCGTCGTCGGACCCGAGCTCGGCGGCTTCGAACTCGGCGTCGACGGCTTCGCGGTCGTCGACGGCGGGGCGGCGCTCGAAGAAGGCGCCGAAGAGCTGCTCGATGAGGACGTCGTCACCGGTCCCCCACTTCCGGAGCCCACCGAAGACGGTGCGCTCGTCGAGGAACTGTCGGTGGCCCCGCTCGTCGAGGAACTGTCGGTGGTCCCGTCGGTCGGGGTCGGGGAATCCGGACTTGACGTGCTCACCTCGCCCGAGGGACTCGGCGTGCCCGTGCCCGCCGACGTCGTCGCCGTCCCCAGCGCCGACGGCGTCGAGGCCGCCGCCGGCCGCGGCTGCCCGGTCGGCGCCGTGTTCGCGACCACCACCGTCGTGGTGGTGGCGACCGCGGCCAGTCCGAACACCGCCGCGGCCACCTTCACCTTGGCCGCCGACGCTCCGAGCCGGGCCCCGAGCCGGCCCGCCCGGCCGCCTCCGCGCTCGACGGCCCGCGCCGCCTCCCGGCCGCCGGACCGCGCCACGCTCGAAGCCTGACCCGCCTGCCCCGCGTCGACGGCCGAGCTCCCGGTCGCTCCCCCACCGGCCGCGGCACCCCCGCCGCCGCCCAGGGCCAGCAGCGGAAACGCCGCGATCATCGCCGCCACGGCGGCCGCCAGGTCCCGCGTCCCCCGTTCCCGCCAGTCCGCTCCGTACCCGGCGAGGGCCACCCGCTCCAGATGTGCCAGGAAGCTCGGCACATCCTGGTAGCGCTGGTCAGGGTCCTTCGACAGCCCCAGCGCCACCAGCGGCCGCACCGGCTCCGGCGCGTACTCCAGCGGCAGCGGCGCCGCTTCGTGCGCGTGCCGCAGCCCGGCCATCGTGTCCGAGCTGAAGGGCCGCTGCCCGGTCAGCATCTCGAAGAACACCACGGTCGCCGCGTACATGTCGGTGGCCGGCGTCGCCCGCATCCCGTTCCACTGTTCGGGCGCCATATACGCCGGCGTCCCGTGCCCGGGCACGTCCCGACCGGCCGGCGCGGCGACCCCGAAATCAGCGAGCTTACTGTCCCCCGCCGCGTCGACCAGCACGTTCTCCGGCTTGTAGTCCCGGTGCACGACCCCGTTCGCGTGCGCCGCACCCAGCCCCAGCAGCGACCCCCGCAGGACGGTCAGCGCCACCTCGGGCGGGCACGGCCCCCGGCTCACCAGCAGACCACGCAGCGTCGGCCCGGACACCGGCTCCATCACGATCGCCGCGCCGTCCCGGGACTCGGCGTAGTCCAGGATCCGCACGATGTGCGGATCCTGGAGGCGGGCCAGCGTCTCGGCCTCCCGCCGGAACCGCTCCAGGAACCCGGACTCGCGCACCAACCGCCGCGCCAGATACTTGATCGCCACGGGCCGCCCGGATCCGGTGTGGCGCGCCAGCACCACCCGGCCGGTGGCCCCGGCCCCCAGTTCCCTGATCTCCTCGTAACCCGGAACCGTCCATCTGGAAGCCACCGCGACCACCCCCTCCTTCACCACCAGGGTGCGCTCGGGAGGCGACGGACGGTATCCGGGTCGTCACCAGTCTTCGGCTCTAGTCGGTGAGGAACCTTCCCAGATCCTGGCGCTGGATCGCGGCCGCCATCAGATCCCCGAACTTGTCGGGCGTACACGCGAACGCGGGCACGCCCAGCGCGGCCAGCGCGGCGGCGTTCTCCCGGTCATAGGACGGCGCCCCCTCGTCGGACAGCGCCAGCAGCACGATCACCTGGGTGCCGGCCGCGGTCATCTCCGCGACCCGTCGCAGCATCTCCCGCCGCACGCCGCCTTCGTAGAGGTCGGAGATCAGGATGAAGATGGACTCGGTGGGCCGGGTGATCAGCGACTGGCTGTAGGCGATGGCCCGGTTGATGTCGGTGCCGCCGCCGAGCTGGGTGCCGAACAGGACGTCGACCGGGTCCGCCAGCTGCGGCGTCAGGTCCACCACCGCGGTGTCGAACACCACCAGCGACGTCTTCAGCGACTTCAGCGAGGCCAGCACGGCACCGAACACCGACGCGTAGACCACCGAGGCGTACATCGACCCGGACTGGTCGATCGCCAGCACCACGTCCCGCTTCACCGCGCGCTCCTTGCGCGCGTAGCCGACCAGCCGCTCGGGCACCACGGTCTGGTACTCGGGCAGGTAGTTCTTCAGGTTCACCTGGATCGTGCGGCCCCAGTCGATGTCGCTGTGCCGGGGCCGGCTGGTGCGGGTGCTCTTGTCCAGCGCGCCGCTGACCGTGGCCCGCAGCTTGGCGCCGAGGCGCTTCTCCAGGTCCTCGACCAGCTTGCGCACCACCTGGCGCGCGGTCTCCTTGGTCTCGGCCGGCATCAAGTGGTTCAGCGACAGCAGGGTGCCGACCAGATGCACGTCCGGTTCGACCGACTCCATCATCTCCGGCTCCAGCAGCAGCTGGCGCAGGTTCAGGCGGTCGATGGCGTCGCGCTGCATGACCTGCACGACGGTCTGCGGGAAATAGTTGCGGATGTCGCCGAGCCACCGGGCGACCTGTGGCGAGGAGGCGCCGAGGCCGGCACTGCGCTGGGCCTGCTGCCCGCCCTTCGCGCGGCCGCGGCCGGTGACACCGCCGCCGGAGCCGGTCTCGTAGCCGCCCTTGTTGTAGAGCGCGGCCAGCGCCTTGTCCATCTCCAGGTCGACGCCGGACAGCTTGCAGCCGGTGCCGTCGTCGTCCCCGCCGAGGACCAGGCGCCAGCGGCGCATGCGCTCGTCGTGGTCCGGGCCGGCGGAGACCGCCACAGCCTGTGCGTCAGACACCTGCTTCCTCCTTCAACCCGAGCAGCATCCGCACCACCGGCAGGGCACGGTCGGCGCGGGCGGCGTCGAAGCCCGGCGCCTCGGCGGCCGTCGCGACCCCGGCCACCGGCGCCGCGCCCAGGGCCCGGGCCAGCTCACCGATCTTGCGCCGCTCGGGGCCCTCGAAGTTCGAGAACGTGCGGCGCAGCAGCGGCAGCACGTCGGTGAACGAGTCCGCCGGGATGCCGGCGATCCACCGGTCCAGCAGGCCGAGCAGCACCGGGTCGTGGATGAGCAGCATCGCCCCGCCGGACAGCACGCCGTCCAGCCAGGCCGCGGCCTCGGCCGGCGCCACGCCCGGGGTCAGGGCCAGGCCCATGCGCCGGTTCAGCTCGTCGCCGTCGATCTTGTCGGCGTCGTAGAGCAGCCGCACGGCCCGCCCGGCCAGCAGCCCGGTCATGCCCTCGCGGTCGGCGACCAGCCCCATCGCCTTGTACCACTGCGCGCTGGCCTCGGCGTCGTCCAGGAGGCCGACCGCCTGGTGGGTGTTGTCCATGCGGGCCCGCATCTGCTGCGCGCCGTCCTCGTCCAGGCCGGTGCAGGCCTGCGGGAAGCCGAGCGCGATGCGCACCACCAGGGTGTCGGCGACCTTGCGCAGCGCCGAGGTGTCGGTGCCGCGCACGTCGCCGTAGCGCAGCGTCCGGGCCAGCGCGGGCAGCGCGTCCGCCAGGTGCGCCACATCGGTGTCCACCGCCGCGCGGTCGGCCAGCAGGCCCATGATCGGGTCCAGGGCGTCCGGCAGGTCGGCGAGCAGGCAGGTCTCGACGACGTCGGTGATCCCGGCCAGCTGTTCGGCGTCGGCCGCGCGGTCCGCGGCCTTGGCCGCCGCCGCGGAGACCACGGTGGTGCCCCAGATCGCGGCCTCGACCAGCTTCACAGCGAACTCCGGCTGCCAGTCCAGGGCCCAGGTCTCGCGGAAGGTGCCGGTGCCGCGCGAACGGCCGAGCGCGCCCCAGTGGATGCCGAGGATGTTCAGCCGGTGCAGCAGGCGGGACTTGTCGGCGTCGTTGGGCTTGCGCAGGTCCAGCTCGGCCTCGGTCTGGCCGGGCTTGGGCTGGAAGCGCAGCCGCTTCTGCTCCTTGGCCAGGTCGGCGGCCAGCGGCACCACCGGCACGTCCGGCGGCACCTCGCCGAGGTCCTCGCCGATCACCAGTTTGTCCCGGACCAGCGCCATCGGCGTGTCGTACCCGCCGCAGAGCACGGACTGCACGGCGTCGGTGACCTCGGTGAGCCCGGCCAGGGTGCGGCCGCGCAGCGTCGCCAGGGTGTCGGCCAGGCGCGTGGCCTCGATCAGGTGCGCGGAGGAGACCGGCAGGTCCTCCGTGCGGAACAGCTCGGCGACCTTGGCCAGCCAGCGCTCGACGACGCGGTCGGGAGCCGTGAACAGGTGGTGGTACCAGCCCGGGGACTCGATGCCGGCGCCGTAGCCGGAGCGGAAGGAGAGTCGGCCGTGGGTCCACGGGACCCAGGTGGCCGTGGTCTTCACCTTCTTCGGCAGCTCCTTGAGGAGCTTGGCATCCGGTGCGGCCGGGCCCAGCGTCGCCAGCGCCGGGACGTGGAAGGCACCGCAGACCACGGCGATGCGCTCGTGGCCGGCCTTCACCGCCTCCCGGATGCACTGGCGCATGTAGGCCTCGCGCTCCTCGTCCTCCGGCGGCGCGTAGTCGCGGACGGCGGTCATGGCGTCGGCGATGGCCTGGAAGGAGTCGAGGGCGGAGAAGGTGCCGTCGGCGCGCTGCTCGACGACGTCCTCCCACCAGCGCTCGGGGTCGTCGTAACCGGCGGCCTCGGCGAGGGCCGCGATGGGATCGGTGCGGTGGATTTCGGGAACCCGGGGCTCCCCGCTCTCGGCCCGGTCGACCGGGCCGTCCTCGCTCTCCTCCCCGGCGACCTCCGCGAAGCGGTGCGACGCCGGAAGGTCGATGAAGCGCACCGGGACCCCGGCCTCGACCCCGAAGCACATGGCGATCCACTCGGGCGAGAACTCGGCGAAGGGCCAGAAGCCGGCGCGGGACGGATCGGCGTCGGCGTAGACCAGCAGCGCGACCGGCGGACGCATCGAAGGATGCGCGGCCATCGGGATCAACGCGTCGGCCTCGGGCGGGCCCTCGATGAGGATCGCGTCCGGCCGCAGCTCCGCCAGCGCCGCCGCGACCGCTCTGGCGGATCCGGGCCCGTGATGGCGGATCCCCAGCAGGGTGACCGTCATCAGGCGCTGACCTCGCGGCAGCTGCGGTAGAACTCGGTCCAGCCCTCGCGGCCGCGCGCGACCGTCTCCAGGTACTCCTGCCACACCAGCTTGTCGGTCGAGGCGTCCTTCACCACGGCGCCGAGAATGCCGGCGGCGACGTCGGCCGGGCGCAGCGTGCCGTCGCCGAAGTGCGCGGCCAGCGCGATCCCGCCGGCCACCACCGAGATCGCCTCGGCCGGGGACAGCGTGCCGGAGGGGGTCTTCAGCTTGGTCTTGCCGTCGGCGGTCAGACCGCTGCGCAGCTCGCGGAAGACCGTGACCACGCGGCGGATCTCCTCGTGCGCGGCCGGGACCTCGGGCAGCTCCAGCGCCTTGCCGAGGGACTGCACGCGCTGGGAGACGATCGCGATCTCCTCCTCCGCGGTGCCCGGCAGCGGCAGCACGACGGTGTTGAACCGGCGGCGCAGCGCCGAAGACAGGTCGTTGACGCCCTTGTCCCGGTCGTTCGCGGTGGCGATGACGCTGAAGCCCTTCTCGGCCTGGGTCTCCTCGCCGAGCTCCGGGATCGGCAGCGTCTTCTCCGACAGGATGGTGATCAGCGTGTCCTGCACGTCGGCCGGTATCCGGGTGAGCTCCTCGATGCGGGCGATCGCACCGGTGGCCATGGCGCGCATCAGGGGGCTGGGGACCAGCGCGTCGCGCGAGGGGCCGTGGGCCAGCAGCTGGGCATAGTTCCAGCCGTAGCGCATCGCCTCCTCGGGCGTGCCCGCGGTGCCCTGCACCAACAGCGTGGAGTCGCCGGAGATGGCGGCCGCCAGGTGCTCGGAGACCCAGGTCTTGGCCGTGCCCGGGACGCCCACCAGCAGCAGCGCGCGGTCGGTGGCCAGGGTGGCGATGGCGATCTCGACGATCCGGCGCGGGCCGATGTACTTGGGGCTGATCACGGTGCCGTCGTCGAGCGTGCCGCCGAGCAGGTAGGTCGCGACCGCCCACGGTGACAGCTTCCAGCGCGGCGGCTTCGGCCGGCCGGAGTCGGCGTCGGCCTTGCGCAGGGCTTCCAGCTCGGTGGCGAAGGCCTGCTCGGCGTGCTGGCGGAGGACCGTGGGCTGTGTGTCATTGGAGGCAAGCGACATGGGAGGCAACTTTCGATTTTCGGCAAGGCGGTACCCACTCGAGAGTCCACCTTGGGGGAAGGAATCAGACAGCGTCCAGCTCGGGGGAATCAGACAGCGTTCGCGCCGAGTGCGTCCATATCAGACGACGTCCAGCTCGGCGAGCATCAGGGCCCGGTCCCGCAGCATCGCCGCGAGGTCGTCCAGATCCTCGGCCCACAGCGGGTGCTCGGCGCGGATCTCGTCGGCCTTGGCGGTCACCGCGGCCGCGAACGACGGCGGCATCCAGCGCCCGGCCAGGTTGTCCATGCCGAAGAAGCGCGCGACGTCGTTGCGGGTGGCGTTGGGCAGGTACTTCGGGACCGCCGCCAGCAGCGCCTCGCACACCGCGTCCGGCCACGGCCGGCCCAGGCGGCTGAGGATGATCGGCGCGCTGTGGATCGAGTACTGCGACCGGTGGTCGGCCACCACACCCAGGCACCAGCGCTCGGCGGCCTCGTCCGGCAGCAGCTCCAGCATGTCGTTGGCGGCGTTGACGGCGCAGAAGGCCTCGGCCCACGCGGCGTCACGCTGGCGCAGGGTGGCCGAACGCCAGCCGCGGTGGCAGGAGGCGGCCTCCCAGCGGTTGGCGGCCGTGGCGCGCAGCAGCCGGGCCGGGGCCAGGCCGAAGTGCTCCCAGGCGAGCAGGGGCGTGGAGGCTATGAGGTCCTCGAACCAGTACGAGGGCTGCATCTTGGCCAGCCGCCGCTCGTCCTCGGTCTGGACCCAGCCCTCGCCGAGCCCGTCGCGCACCTGGTCCTCGGTGAGCCGCAGTTCCCGGTCCTTGATCTTGACCAGGACGGCGTCACCTTCGCTGATCACCTCGACCCACTCGTGCAGGCGCCGGGTCATCCGGTCGGCGAAGCGGGAGCCGGACAGCGTCGCCAGGAGGCGGACGGCTTCCGTCCGGACCTGGCGGGACTTGTCGTCCAGGGCTGATTCCAGGAACGGCTCGTCCTCGGGCCCGAGGCCGACCGCGAACGTCTCGACGTAGGCGGCCCGGGTCTCGGCGGCATGGCCGGGCTGGCTCCACGCCTCCTCGACGAGCGCGCGGGCGGCCGCCGGGTCCTTGCCGCGAAACCAGGCGAGGTACCCGATGCGCTCGTGCGGCTTGTCGGACGACCAGGCGTCGGCATCAGGCGTCGACGCGTACCGGGTGAAGGTCGACCACTGCTGGTTCTGCTTCGCCAGCCACGTGCCGCGCGGGCCGGCCAGGGTCATCAGGTCGGCGCGCACCGCCTTGCTGCCGCGGGCGTAGTCGAACAGCGGCGGCAGCAGCTCGGCCGGGGCCCGGCGACCGGTCTTCGCCGCGGCCTCCAGGTACTCGGGCAGGGACTCGGAGCGGGAGGCGACCAGGGCGGTCAGGCGGGCCGAGGTCGCGGTCGACAGCAGCGGCCGGGGGTCGTGGGTGGCGGAGCGGGCGGTGACGGTGGCCGTCGCCGCCTGACCGCTGCCGGGCTCGTCCTGCTCGCCGACGAGTTCGGCGGAGTAGGCGGAGCCCGCGCTGCCCGCGCGGCGCCACGCGCTCATCAGCGCCGCGGAGCTGAGCAGCGCGGAAGCCGGGCTGTCACCGGGGGCCGAGAAGCGGCCCGCGGCCGGGGGCGTCCGCCGGTCGGTGCCGACCAGGGCCGTCGAGACAAGGTCCTGC
Organism: Catenulispora subtropica; assembly: GCF_039531675.1. Taxonomy (NCBI): domain Bacteria; kingdom Bacillati; phylum Actinomycetota; class Actinomycetes; order Catenulisporales; family Catenulisporaceae; genus Catenulispora; species Catenulispora subtropica. The sequence goes on along the minus strand of NZ_BAAAQM010000023.1, from coordinate 88,373 downwards.
CAGACCTCGGAACCGGTCTGATTGGAGGCTTCGTTCATGGTGCTCACCGCGCTTCCGCCGAGTAGGAGATCCCCACAGCCTTCGCACTGATGTCCACAAATTGTGCACCAAGCCTCTGACAGTCTCGCCCAGGCATGGCAATACTCTGAAATTCCCACATCAGAGGGCCACCGCGGCGCCTTCGGACCACACCGTCAGCGGCTCGAAGCCGGCGTCGGTGTAGTCGCCGAACACGGTCACCGGATGACCGCCGGAGACCGCCAGGAGGCGCCACAGGGCGGTCTCATCGCAGAGCAGGGGGACGCGGCGCCCCTCGGCGTCACGGAGCTCGCCGTCGCGGTCCGGGACGGCGTCGGCGACGACCACCGGCCAGCCCTCCTGCCAGGGGTCCACGGCGAGGGCGGCGGCGAACTCGTCGGCGGCGGTCTGGAGGGTGCCGCCGTCCGGGACCGCGGCGACCGTCTCCAGCTCGCCGGACTCCATCTGGGCGCGGAGCGGGAGCGCTTCGGAGTGGAAGGCCATCTCCGCGCGGTAGACGGCGCCGACCGGCAGCGCCAGCGCCGGGGCCTGCTGCATGGCGCCGAAGGCGAGGAGCATGGCGAGGCGGCCGGTCTCCGCGCCGCGCAACCAGATGCGCCGCTCGGTGAGCTTGTCGGCGGCGCGGTCGCGGGTGCCGAGGACGTGCCAGCGGTCGGCGACCCGCTCGCCGTCGCGCCGGACGGCGTCGGCGTCGACCGAGATGCCGATGCGGCGGCGGACCGTGTCCTGCATGGCCGGGGGGAGCTCGCCCAGCCGCGACCAGGCCTCGCAGAGCAGGTGCAGGCGGGCGAACTCGGTGAGCACCGCGTCCGGCCAGCGGTCGCCGGAGGACGAGCGCGCTGTCGTCAGGGTGCGCACCCGGTTCGCGACGCCGGGGGCCTGCGCGTCGACGAGGCGCTTCGCGACCGGGTCGACGGCGCCGTAGGACAGGGCCGAGGAGTCGCTGATGCCGGCCGCGATCTGGTCGGTGAGCCAGCGGTCGAGGTCGGCCAGGCCGTTGCCGATGCGCTCGGCGCGCTGCGCGGCCCGCTTGGCCGCGCCCTCGGGGTCGGCGGCCGCCTTCTCGGCCTTGGCGGCGCTGCGGGCCGCGGACTTCTCGGCCCGGTCCCGGCGGGAGGCGGCCCAGGCCTCGACCCGCTCGGGAAGGGTCTCGGTGTCGGCGATGGTGCCGGCGGCCCAGAGGAGAAGGAGACCAAGAGCGTGCTTGCACGGGAACTTCCTGCTGGGGCAGGTGCAGTTGTAAGCGGTGTCCGAGTCGGCCACGGAGACCGTGACTTGATACGGCTTGCTTCCGCTCCCCTTGCAGTCGCCCCACAGGAGGCGTTCGGACTCTTGGTAACCGGTGTCCGACCAGGGTCCGGGCACGCCGAGTTTCGCGCCGGCCTTCTGCGACGACGCGTCCGGGGCCAGGGAGTTCACCTGGGCTGCGGTCCAACGTTCTGCCATGGACCGAACACTATTTCAGCCCACCCACACGCGCCCTGGAAACGGGGTCAGGCGTGAGCGAGGTTCGCGTTGACCCAGTCCACGATCGCCTGGGTCGACGTGCCCGGGGTGAAGATCTCCACGACGCCCATCTCCTTCAGCGCCGGGAAGTCGGCCTCGGGGATGATGCCGCCGGCGAAGACCTTGATGTCGGAGGCGTCCTTCTCCTTGAGGATCTCGATCACCTTCGCGCACTGCGTCATGTGCGCGCCGGAGAGGATGGACAGGCCGATCGCGTCGGCGTCCTCCTGGATGGCGGTGGCGACGATCTGGTCCGGCATCTGGTGCAGGCCGGTGTAGATGACCTCCACGCCCGCGTCGCGCAGGGCGCGGGCGACGACCTTCGCACCGCGGTCGTGCCCGTCCAGGCCGGGCTTCGCGATGACGACGCGGACCGGTGCTGACTGGCTCATACGACTGCCTCCACTGGCTGGTTAAGGGCGATCGCCGGTGATCGGCCGCAAACAGTGAACACAGTATCCGACCAGGGTGGAGAGCCTCTGTAGTCCCGGAGTGTGACGGTCCGCACAGTGTTCCGTGAGGATCATCGGACTTCCTGCGAGAACACCGGTAAACCGCTTGCAAAGCGCGCGTAAAGTCCACCGAACCGTTGTCCGTCCATGGCTGAAGGCGCTAAAGTCGCGACTCGGTAACGGCGTTGTCCCCCACGCGGTTTGCTGCTTTGAGTCCCAGCTGTCCCACGTTCCCAGGAGGTATAGGCCGCATGGGAAGACATGGTTCCTCTCAATGGGATAGTGCCTGGGAGGCGGCCATGGCGCCCGGGGCGGAGGACAGCCTTTACGGCTCCTCCGACGGGTACCAGGCGGTGAACGAGTGGTCTGGCGTGTACCAGGCACAGGTGCCGCAAACTCCGCAGGTGCCGCAGGTGCCGCACCAGGGCGGGTTCTACGAGCAGCCTGCCTACAGTGAGCCTGTTCAGCAGCAGCAGCCGATGATGGACCAGAGCTATTACGAGTCCGTCTATGCCGCGTATGCGATGCAACAGCAGAGCGCGGCCCAGGTGCATTACGAGCAGCCGCAGCCTCAGCCGCAGGCGTTCTATGCACAGCCGCAGTACGAACAGCCTTACTACGAGCAGCCTCAAGCCCAGCCGCAATACGATGAGTACAACTTCCATCACCCTGAGTTCGACACGGGTGAGTTCGAGGCTGTTTTCGAAGCGCCGGGTTCAACGGAGGCTTCGTACGATCTCCTTCCCGACGGGGAAGGCGCCTACGACGCGTATGACGGCGAGGGGTACGGCGAGGGCGACTACCTCGAGTACGAGTACGCCGGTTACGACGACGAGGTCGACGTCGAGGGCAACTACCGCGACGGCTACGGCGGATACGGCGACGACCTCGGCGAAGACGAGCCCGAGGACACCCCGATGCGCTCCCGGAGCCGGTCGGGGTCCGGATCCGGCGGTTCCGGATCCGGCGGGTCCGGATCAGCCGCCACCGAGGCGACCGGCCGGTCGGGATCCTCGGGCCGTCCGTTCGGGAGCGGGAGCAAGCCCGCTCGCGTCCCGCTTTCCGGTCGACGCACACTGCACGCGATCACCTCCACGCCGGCCGCGGTCGTGGGTGTCGCAGCGGTGGCCGTCGCAGCGGTCGGCGGCCTGCGGCTTCCCTCGGGGCACACGGAGACCGCCGCCGACGCGGCGCCGGCCACGCCGACGACGAACGCCCTGGAGCAGAACCTGCTGCAGATGCGCGCCGCCTCGGCGAACCTGGCCGACCGGGCGACGCGGTCGGAGCAGCGCAGCGAGCTGGCGCAGCAGCAGGCGCTGGAGAAGCAGCGCCTGGCCGAGATGGCGCCGAAGTACTTCCTCCCGGTGCAGGACTACATACTGACCGCGGGCTTCGGTGACGCCGGAGCACGGTGGGCGAGCCTGCACACCGGGCAGGACTTCGCGGTGCCGGAGGGGACGAAGGTCGTCTCGGTCACCGACGGCACGGTGATAGAGGCCGGGTGGGCCGGAGCTTTCGGGTACCGGATCGTCGTACAGCACCCGGACGGTTCGGAGACCTGGTACTGCCACCTGAGCGTGATGAAGGTACGGAGCGGCAAGGTCGCGGCCGGACAGATCATCGCGTTGTCGGGTGACACCGGGAACTCGACCGGGCCGCACCTGCACTTCGAGTACCACCCGCCGGGCACGCCGGACCCGATGAACGGTGTGCCGGGAGCCACCACGGCGGTGAACCCGGTGCCGTTCTTGCGGAGCCACGGCCTGCTCACCTAGGAAGATGTGCTCGCGACAAGCCGGCTCCGGTCCTCAGGGACCGGAGCCGGCTTGTTCGCGTCAGAGGCCGATGAAGGCGATCAGCGAGTGTCGACCACCTGGAACGCCTCCGCGATCCGGTCCTCGCCGAGGCCCAGCTTCTGCGCCACGCTGGTGCCCCAGCTCCGCAGCATGTCCTCCATGCCCTCGTTCCCGCCGGTCTGGGAGGCGTGCGCCTGCAGCGCCGCGACCTTGCGCTCGAAAGTGTCGGTGATGTCGACCGCGTGGGTGGCGTTCTTCGACGCCATCACCCACGTGTCGGGCACCGCCCACGGCTCCAGGCCCTCGTCCTCCAGCAGGTCGGTGTGGGCCCAGGGGTTGCGGGCGTCCGGGTACACCGCCGCGATGGCCGCTTCGCCGACGGCGCGGTGGTCGGGGTGCGAGGCGTAGATGCGCTCCAGGTCCAGTTCCGCCGACGGGATCAGGATCCGGTCCGGCCGCACCTGGCGGATCACCCGGGAGATGGCGCGGCGCAGCTCCAGCGAGGGCGTCAGCCGCCCGTCCGGCCAGTGCAGGAAGCGCACGTCCGTGACCCCCACGCACTTGGCGGCCGCGAGCTGCTCCGCCTCGCGCAGCGCGGCGACCTCCGAGCGCGGGGTGTCCGGGAACGCCTCCCCGGCCTCGCCGCTGGTCACGATGGCATAGGTGACCTCGATCCCGGCGTCGGTCCAGGTCGCCACGGTGCCCGCGGCCCCGAAGTCGACGTCGTCGGGATGGGCGGTGACGACCAGGACACGCCTGATCTCGCGTTCGTCGGGCATAGAGCGGCTCCTGGGGTCGAGGTCCGACGGCGCACTCGCCCTCGAGTGCCCTTTCCAGCGCAACACTGCCGTCCCGCCGCGTGTTCCGTGACGAGTCCGGCCGGTGTCGCGCCCGACGTTCCGCCCGGTGAGCGGCCCATCCGCCCGACCGTGCCCGCGTTGTCGGTGGCGTCTGCGAAAATCCTGGTGTGAGTTCTTCCCTCTTCGCCCCAGGTGCCCTCCCGCTGTTCCCCCTCCTCGACGAGATCAGGGAGCAGCGCGGTGCCGGTGAGGAGCGCCACTCCGACCGCGCGCTGCCGGAACCCCCGGCCTGGCTGGACGAGGACGACGCCGAGCGCGCGGGCTGGGAGGGCTGGGACGAGCCGGAGGACGCCTGGATCCCCCCGGAGGAGTCGGCGAGCGCCCGCGCGCTCCTGGACGGCCTCAACGGCCCGCAGCGCGACGCGGTGCTGCACGCCGGCGGCCCGCTGCTGATCATCGCCGGCGCCGGCTCCGGGAAGACCCGCGTCCTGGCCCACCGCATCGCCTATCTCGTGGGTGAGCGCCACGCGCACCCGGGCTCGATCCTGGCCATCACGTTCACCAACAAGGCCGCCGCCGAGATGCGCCACCGCGTCGAGGAACTGGTCGGCCCGCGCGCCCGCCTGATGTGGGTCTCGACGTTCCACTCGGCCTGCGTCCGGATCCTGCGCGCCCAGGCCAAGACCGCCGGCCTGCCGAGCAACTTCTCGATCTACGACACCGCCGACTCCCAGCGCCTGATGACGATGGTGTTGCGCGACCTGGAGATCGACCCCAAGAAGCACACGCCGCGCTCGCTGCTGGGCCAGATCTCCAAGCTGAAGAACGAGCTGGTCGACCACGACACGTTCTCCAGCCGCGCCGACACCGAGGCCGAGCGCATGCTGGCCCAGGTCTACCGGCTCTACTCGGACCGCCTGACCGCGGCCAAGGCGCTGGACTTCGACGACATCATCATGACCACGGTCCACCTGCTCCAGGCCTTCCCGATGGTCGCCGAGCACTACCGCCGCCGCTTCCGGCACATCCTGGTCGACGAGTACCAGGACACCAACACCGCCCAGTACCAGCTCGTGAAGGAGCTGGTGGGCCAGCACGAGAAGCGCACCGTCGACGGCGACCTGGTCCGCCCGGGCCTGAACACCGAGGACCTGCCGCCGGCCGAGCTCTGCGTCGTCGGCGACGCCGACCAAAGCATCTACGCCTTCCGCGGCGCCACCATCCGCAACATCATCGAGTTCGAGCGCGACTACCCGGACGCCAAGGTCATCAAGCTGGAGCAGAACTACCGCTCCACCCAGACCATCCTCAGCGCCGCCAACGCCGTCATCGAGAACAACAAGGGCCGCCGCGCGAAGAACCTGTGGACGGACTCCGGCGAGGGCAAGCTCATCACCGGCTACGTCGCCGACGACGAACACTCCGAGGCCCAGTACGTCGCCGAGGAGATCGACCGTCTCTCCGACGCCAAGGAGACGACCTACGGCGGGATGGCGGTCTTCTACCGCACCAACGCACAGTCCCGGGTCTTCGAAGAAGTCTTCGTCCGCGTGGGCCTGCCCTACCGTGTCGTCGGCGGCGTCCGCTTCTACGAGCGCAAGGAAGTCCGCGACGCCCTCGCCTACCTGCGCGCCCTGGCCAATGAGGACGACGTGGTCAGCGTCCGCCGCATCCTCAACACGCCCAAGCGCGGCATCGGCGAGAAGGCCGAGGAGGCCATCGACAAGCTCGCCACCCGTGACCGCCTCACCTTCGGCGAAGCCCTCCGCCGCGCCGACGAGGCCCCGGGTCTGGCCACCCGCTCCGCCAAGGCCGTCCAGGGCTTCACGCAGATGATGGACGAGCTCCGCGAGATGGCCGCCGAGTACGGCCCCGCGCACGTCCTCGAGGCGATACTCGAACGCACGGGCCTCCTCCAGGAGCTCCAGGACTCCGACGACCCCCAGGACGAGACCCGCATCGAGAACCTCCGCGAGCTCCTGGCCGTGGCGCTCGAGTTCGAGCAGTCCCAGCCGGAGGGCCGCCTGCCCGAGTTCCTCGAGCGCGTGGCCCTGGTCGCCGACTCCGACCAGATCCCCGACGGCGAGGACCACGAGGGCATGGTCACCCTGATGACCCTGCACAGCGCCAAGGGCCTGGAGTTCCCGGTGGTCTTCCTCACCGGCATGGAGGACGGCGTCTTCCCGCACATGCGCTCCATGGGCGACAAGAAGGAGATGGAGGAGGAGCGCCGCCTGGCCTACGTGGGCATCACCCGCGCCCGTGAACGCCTCTACGTCTCCCGCTCGGTCTACCGCTCGGCCTGGGGCGCCCCCCAGTACAACCCGCCGTCGAAGTTCCTCGGCGAGATCCCCGAGACCCTCATCGAGTGGGAGCGCACCGCGGCCGAGCCGAAGTCGGCGGAACGCTCCCCCTTCGGCGACCGCCGCGGCACCTCCCGCTCCTTCCAGCAGCGCAAGGGCCCGGTGAAGATCATCTCCCTCGACCCCGGCGACCGCGTCATCCACGACTCCTTCGGCATGGGCACGGTCGTCGCGGTCAGCGGGCGCGAACGGGACGAGGCGACGATCGACTTCGGCTCGTCGGGTGTGCGGACGCTGCTGCTGACGATGGCGCCGGTGCAGAAGCTGTAGGACGCCCCGCTCCGTCGATCCGCGCCGGCCGTCTCACAGCACCTCGGTCACCGCCGCCGCGACCCGCTCCGCCTCGGCTTCGGACAGGGGGTCGCCCGCCGCGTCGACGACGTAGAACACGTCGACGGCCTCGGCGCCGAGGGTGGAGATGCGAGCCGAGCGGACCGAGACGCCGGTGGCCGACAGGGTCGAGGCGGCACGGTACAGCAGGCCCGGGGCGTCGTGCGCGCGGACCTCCAGGACCGTCGCGGACGCGGAGGCACGCGGGAGCACCGCCACCCGCGGCGGGGCCACCAGGCGGGTGCCGCGGCGTTCGCCGGCCTCGCGGGCGGCCAGGCGCCCGGCGACGTCCAGCGTGCCGTTCAGCGCCGCGCGCAGATCGTCCCGCAGCCGGTTCTCCAGGGCCGCGCTCCAGTCCACGGTCACCAGCCAGCGCTGGATCGCGATGCCGTCGACGGTCTCCGTGGTGGCCGCGCGGATGGTCAGCCGGCGCAGGGCCAGGACCCCGGCCACCGCGGCCAGCAGGCCGATGCGGTCGGGGGTCGCGACCGAGATCGTCTGGCTGTCTTCGAGCTCGACGACCAGCCCGTCCGGATCGGTCCGGCAGCGCGCCGCCAGCTCCGCCGACCGGGCCGGGTCCGAGGGCTCGGCGGCCGGCGGGTCGAAGCCCAGCAGCGCGGCCTCGGCGCGGACCGCGAGGTCCTGGTACAGGCCCGCCCGCCACGGGTTCCAGGCCGCCGGGCCGGTCGCCTTGCTGTCGGCCTCGGCCAGCGCGCGCAGCAGGCGCAGCGCCTCCATCCGCGGGCACGGCAGCTCGGCGAGCGCCTCCAGCAGCCGGGCGAGGGTCGCGGGGTCGTCGGGGTCGCGCCGGGTGGCGAGGTCGGGCAGCAGCAGGTGGTGGCGGACCAGGCCGGTCAGGACGCGGGTGTCGTGGGACCCGAAGCCCAGTGCCGGCGCCAGCTCCGAGGTCAGCTCGGCGCCGAGCACCGAGTGGTCGCCGCGCCGGCCCTTGCCGATGTCGTGCAGCAGCGCGGCGACCAGCAGCAGGTCCGGACGGTCCACGCGCCGGGCGAGCCCGGCGGCCGCGGCGACGGTCTCCAGCGAGTGCCGGTCCACGGTGTGGATGTGCAGGCTGTTGCGCTGCGGCAGGGACCTGATCCGCCGCCACTCGGGGAGCAGCTGGTGCAGGCTCCCGGAGCGGTCCAGGGCCTCCCACACCGGGATCAGGCCGGGACCGGTGCCCAGCAGGGCCGCGAACGCCTCGCGGGCGGCGCGCGGCCAGGGCCGGGGCATCGGCGCCGACTCCTCGGCCAGGCGGCGCAGCGTGTTCGGGGCGAACGAGAGCCCCGAGTCGGCCGTGGCGGCGGCGGCCCGCAGCACCAGCACGGGATCGCGGGAGGGCGCGGCGGCGCGGGCCAGGTAGACCTCGCCGTCCTGTTCGACGACGCCGTCGGCGAGCGGGCGCCGCACCGGGCGCCGGGCCGGGGTGCGGGCCACGAGCGCCGCGTCCACCTGGCGCCACGCGGCCTCGGCGGCGTAGGCGATGGTCGCGGCGGCCTCTGCGACGCGGCGCAGGAGCAGGTCGGCGTCGCTGACGTAGAGTTCGGCGCCGGCGACGACGGCGCGCTCGGCGGCCTCGGCCACCTCGGCGGCGGTCACGGGCTCGGGGGTCCTGGCGGGCGCGGCGGCCGCTGGGGGCACGGCGGCCGCTCCAGAGCCGGGCCCCGTCCCGCCACCGCCACCTGCGCCGCCACCGTCACCGTCACCTGCGCCGCCACCGTCACCGTCACCGGTGCCGCCACCGCCACCGTCACCGGTGCCGCCACCGCCACCGTCACCGTCACCGGCGCCCCGTTCCCCGGGGCCCGCCTCGAAGCCCGCGGCAACCCCGCTGTGAGCGGCCGTGTCCGGCACTCCCCTCAGGGTGCTGCCCTGATAGGCCGCTTCCCCCGGCCGCGCATCGCCCAGCACCCCGGCCGCGCGCAGCGCCGCCGCCACCGCGTCCTGTTCCTGCAGCAGCAGCCGGTCGAGCGCCCGCCCCGAGACCCCGTGCAGCGCGTCGCGCACGTCCAGCAGGAACTCGCGGGCCCGCTCCGGGGCGCCGTGCGGCACGTCCACGAGCCACGACGCCGAGATGAACCGCAGCATCGTGGAGTCCCGCAGGCCGCCGCGCGCCTCCTTGAGGTCGCCCTCCAGCCGGTACGCCAACTCCCCGTGCCGCTCGAGCCGCGCCGCGTACTCCGCCCGCAGATCCCCGAGCCGGCGCGCCGGCTCGCGCCGCCAGTCCGCGAACACCGCCGCGCGGATCTCCTCGACCAGCCGGGCGTCTCCGGCCACCAGGCGTGCGTCCAGCAGGCCGGCGGCCACCGCGAGGTCGGTCGACGCCAGCTCGCGCGCCTCGTCGACGGTGCGCACCGAGTGGTCCAGCTTCATGCCGGAGTCCCAGACCGGGTACCAGATCTTCTCCGCGATCGCGGCGACCTCCGCCGGGCCCAGCGCGGCGTCGTGCAGCAGCACCACGTCCAGGTCCGAGCCCGGGGACAGCTCCTGCCGGCCGTAGCCGCCGACCGCGGCCAGCGCGATCCCCGGGATGCCGGGGGGCAGCAGCGACGCCAGGAACGCGTCCGCGGCGTCCGAGCGCGCACGCCGGAAGGCCGGCCCGATCTCCGTCTCCGGACCGGGCCGGCCCTCCTTCCCCTCACGGCGGGCTCCCACTAGAGCGCTGAGCCTCCGTGCTCACCGGTGCGCACCCGCACCACGTCGTCCACGGGGGTCACCCACACCTTGCCGTCGCCGATCTTGCCGGTCACCGCCGCCTTGACCACGACGTCCACCAGATCCTCGACGTCGTCGTCCTCGCACAGCACCTCCACCCGCAGCTTCGGCACCAGGTCGACGGTGTACTCGGCGCCGCGGTAGACCTCGGTGTGACCGCGCTGCCGGCCGTAGCCGCTGGCCTCCGAGACGGTGATGCCGTGGACCCCGAAGCCCTGCAGCGCGACCTTGACCTCCTCCAGCTTGAACGGCTTGATGATCGCGGTGATCAGCTTCATGCGTTTATCCCTTCCTGCGCGTCCTTGTCGGAGGTCTCCTTCTCGGCCGCGACGGCCTTGGCCGCCATCGTGGCAGGCACCCCGCCGGTCCCGGCCCCGGCGCCGGCCGCGCCGGTCCCGGGCCCGGCCAGCGCCCCGCGCAGCGACGCGCCCAGCCGGCCCCAGTCGTAGGCGGTCTCGGAGTGCTCGGCGCTGTCGATGCCCTCGACCTCGGCGTCGGCGCTGACCCGCAGGCCGATCGTCTTGTTCAGGATCCAGCCCAGACCGTAGGAGATCACGAACGAGTAGGCGAGCACGATGCCGGCGCCCTCGATCTGCGCCACGAGCTGGCTCGCCCCGCCGCCGTAGAAGAGTCCGGCCTTGGCGCCGTTGGTGTAGACCCCGGAGACCATCTCCTTGGTGGCGAAGAAGCCGATCAGCACGGTGCCCAGGACGCCGCCGACCAGGTGCACGCCGACCACGTCGAGCGAGTCGTCGTACCCGAACTTGTGCTTCATGTTGACCGCGTAGCAGCAGACGAAGCCGGGGATCAGGCCGACGAATATGGCGCCCAGCGGCGAGACCGAGGCACAGGCCGGGGTGATCGCGACCAGACCGGCGACGGCGCCGGAGGCGGCGCCCAGCGAGGTGAAGGTGCCGTGCTGGATCTTCTCCGCGGCCAGCCAGCCGACCATCGCGGTGCAGGTGGCGATCTGGGTGTTGACGAACACCATCGACGCGATGCCGTTGGCCCCGAGCGCCGAGCCGGCGTTGAAGCCGAACCAGCCGAACCACAGCAGGCCGACGCCGAGCATCACGAACGGCACGTTGTGCGGCCGCATCGGGTCGCGCCCGAAGCCGACGCGCTTGCCCAGCACCAGGGCCATGGCCAGGCCCGCGGCGCCGGCGTTGATGTGCACCGCGGTACCGCCGGCGAAGTCCATCACGTGCAGGGTGTGGTTGATGAAGCCGTTGGGCGAGAAGACCCAGTGCGCGACCGGGAAGTAGACCAGCGTGACCCAGGCGCCCACGTAGACCGTCCACCCGACGAACTTGGTGCGGTCCGCGATGGCCCCCGAGATCAGCGCCGGGGTGATGATCGCGAACATCAGCTGGAAGCACACGACCGCGATGATCGGGACCGTGGTGGCGCCGAACAGCGTGCCGCCGGTGTGCGGGCTGTCCGGGCCGCCGAAGCCCATGTTGATGTCGTGCAGCGCCCACTGGCTCAGGCCGCCCCACCACCTGTTCCCCGTACCGTCCCCCGAACCGACGTTGCCGAACGACACCGACCAGCCGTAGAGCACCCACAGGATGGTCACCACGGCGATGGCGATGAAGTTCATCATGAGCATGTTCAGGACGCTCTTCGCGCGGACCATGCCGCCGTAGAAGAACGCCAGCCCGGGTGTCATGAGCAACACGAGCGCCGAGCTCGCGAGCACCCAAGCGGTGTCACCACTGCTGAACGCGGATGGCATCGCTTCTCCTCACCTGAATTTGCGGACGATGGGGAGGAGCCTGGCGGCGCGCCGTTTCGGGCGCCGCCGCCGAGTGTTTCGCCGTGGTGACAGATGGGCGCGCTGTGTTACGTCCGGATGAACTTGTTCCGACAAGTGAGAACGTCGGTTACAAAACGGACACGTGTCAACGCCCTGGGTCATGTGCGGCCGCATGCCCCGCCCCGCCCGGGGTCATGCGCGCGGTCATCCGTCCGGACCCGTGTCCCGGATCACGCCGCCGCGGGCAGCACCGCTCCGGCCCGGTCGTGCGCCTCCCGGACCGAGCGGATGTCCGGGTAGCGCGCGTACAGGTTGCCGACGGTGGTCCGGAGCCGGTCCTCGACCCGCTTGGAGCGCAGCCGCCGCACGAGCTCCACGCCGGCGTGCACGTAGGCCACCGCGGCCTCCGGCTCGCGCTGCTGCAGCCGCACCGTGGCCATGCCCACCACGTTCAGCGCCCGGCTGCGCAGGTGGTTCTCGTCGGTGGAGAACAGGTCCACGGCCCGGTCGATGCTCTTGGCGGCCTGCTCGGTGAGCTGCGGGTAGCGGTAGGCCAGGTCCCGGAAGGAATGGCCGTTCTCGCCGTTCAGCTCCGCCTCGGTGAAGAACGCGGCCCAGTCCGGATCGGTGCCGTCGCCCTTGTCGTCGCCGGGGAACAGGTCCTCGGCGGCGGCCACCGCGCGGCGGCAGTTGTCGGCGTCGCCGAGGTTGGCGTAGGCCCGGGCCTCCAGCGCCGCCAGCATCGACTGCACCCGCGGCGTGGTGGTGCCGTGGCTGCCGTACTGCGCCAGGTGCACCAGTTCCAGCGCGTCCTGGGCGCGGTTGATGTGGATCATCTGGCGGGCCATGGTGGCCAGCACGTGCGCGCCCAGCGGGGTGTCGCCGGCCTCCCGGGCGGCGTGCAGCGCCAGCACGAAGTAGCGCTGCGCCGAGGGCTGCATGCCGACGTCGTAAGCCATCCATCCAGCAAGAAGCGCCAGTTCCGACGCGGTCCGGAACAAGCGCTCGGCCAGGGCTTGCGGGTAGCTGTCGCGTAACAGCTCCGTCACCTCGTGGAGCTGGCCGACCACCGCCATCCGCCGCAGACCGCCGCCGCACTGGGCGTCCCAGCTCCGGAACAGCCGCGTGGTCTGCTCCAGCAGGTCCATCTCCTCGGCGGTGATCCGGCCCGGGGTGCGGCCGTTGGCCGGGTGCTGCTCCGGCACCGGGCTGAGCCAGCGCTTCATCGGCTCGATCAGCGAGGGCCCGGCGGACAGCGAGAGCGAGGTGCCCAGGAAGCCGCGGCGGTTGAGCATGAGGTCGCTGCGGGCGAAGTCGCCGAGCAGCTCGATCGAGCGGCGGCCGGCCCACGGCAGGTCCACCCCCGAGGTGGCGGGCGGCGCCGCGGGCTCGCGCAGGCCCAGCTCGGCGTGCGTGATGACGGTGCCGAAGCGCTCGGAGAACAGCTCGACCAGGATCCGCGGCGCCGGGTCGCGGGGGTGTTCGCCGTCGAGCCAGCGGCGCACCCGCGAGGTGTCGGTGGACACGTGCGCGGCGCCCAGCTGGCGCGCGCGTTTGTTGACCAGTCTCGCCAATTCCCCCTTCGACCACCCGGAACGCTGGAACCAAGAATTGAGGAGTTCGTTGGGCGGCTTGCCGGTCATCCTTTGTTGCCCCCTGGAGATTCACGCCGGTCCGGCCGGAATGCGAAACCCTGTGTCGCTGAACGTAACCGCCCGGCGACGATGCCCGCAGCCGAACGTCCTCGAACACCGGGATTCGCCAGAGTTCGCCACCTTGTCGGTCCCCAAAATGTCGGACATCACAGGTCTAACGACCATCCCGGGCGGGCAGCGTGACCCCGAGGCGTCCGCCGCCGTTGGAGGAAGCATGCGAGTTCGCCTGGGGGGCACCCGCCGCACCCACACCCGGCCCGCGCCGGCCGTCCTCCGGCTGCCCGCGGCCTATGACGTGCTGGACGTCCCGGCCGCCGCCGGGCACCGGGTGCTGCTCCAGCTGGAGCGGCTGGGCACGCCGCTGGGGCCGGTGCTGGCCGTGCTTCCGGCCGGACCGGGGCACGAGCACGAGCCCGGCGGGGGGCGGCTGCGGTTCTTCGTGGAGGCCGGGACGACGGCGTCGTTCCTGGCCGACCTGAAGGAGCTGGGCTGGGAGCCCACGGACACCGACATCCGGACGATCGGGATGGTGCTGGCGTCCGAGACGCCGCTGCCCCCGGCCGGGAGCCCGCGCTGGGTACGGCCGCCGGAGACCGAGCGGCCCCTCACGCTGCCGCCGGCGCGGCTGCTGCTCGGCGCGCTGGCCTACGCGTGCCGGCGGACCGCACACGAAGGGCGGCCGGTTTCCCGGCCGCCCCTGGGGACCTCCTGACGGGCTCCCGGCCCGTCCACGCCTCCGGGCGCTACTGAAGCAGCGCGTCGACGAACGCCTCGGGGTCGAACGGGGCCAGGTCGTCCGGCCCCTCGCCCAGGCCCACCAGCTTCACCGGGACGCCGAGCTCCTGCTGCACCGCGACCACGATGCCGCCCTTGGCGGTGCCGTCCAGCTTGGTCAGCACGATGCCGGTGATGTTCACGACCTCGGCGAACACCCGCGCCTGCACCAGGCCGTTCTGCCCGGTGGTGGCGTCCAGCACCAGCAGCACCTCGTCGACCGTGCCCTGCTTCTCGGCGACCCGCTTGACCTTGCCGAGCTCGTCCATCAGGCCGGTCTTGGTGTGCAGCCGGCCGGCGGTGTCGATGAGCACGGTGTCCACGCCCATCGCGTGGCCCTCCTTGACCGCCTCGAAGGCCACCGAGGCCGGGTCCGCGCCCTCGGCGCCGCGCACGGTGTAGGCGCCGACCCGTGCGCCCCAGGTCTGGAGCTGGTCGGCGGCCGCGGCGCGGAAGGTGTCTGCGGCGCCGAGCACCACGGTGTAGCCGTCGGCGATCAGCACGCGCGCCAGCTTGCCGGTGGTCGTGGTCTTGCCGGTGCCGTTGACGCCGACCACCATCGCCACCGCGGGCCGCGCCGGCCGCCCGTCGGCGGCCGCGTGCTTCTCGACCTTCAGCGTGCGGTCCAGCGACGGGTCGATGAGCGCGACCAGCTCCTCGCGCAGCAGCGCCCGCGCCTCGTCGACGGTCCGGGTGCCCTGCACCCGGGTCCGGGTCCGCAGCTTCTCGACCAGTTCCCCGGCCGGACCGACGCCGAGGTCGGCGGCGATCAGGGTGTCCTCGATCTCCTCCCACGTCGCCTCGTCGAGCTTGTCCCGCGAGAGCAGCATGAGCAGGCCCTGCCCGAGGGCGTTCTGCGAACGGGAGAGCCGCGAGCGCAGGCGGACCAGCCGCCCGGCGGTGGGCTCCGGCACCTCGACCTCGGCGAGCAGGGGCTCGGTCCCGGTCGGGGCGGGGGCGGCGGTGGGGACGCTCACCGGCTCGGCGGCCGGCGGCGCGCGCTCGGCCGTGGCGGTGCCGCCGGTCCCGGAGGGCGATTCCTGCGCCTTCGACGGGGCGACCGGCGTCCGCGGCGGCTGCTCCACCGGGCGGCGGCGACCTCGGGCACGGTAGAGCAGGGCGGCCGCGCCGACGAGGGCTATGGCCGCGATGATGATGCCGATGACGAGGAACTCCATGGCAGACATCCTCGCATGTCGGCATAGGTGATCTACGCTCGTGATCGGCGGCGGGCCGGACGCGGGACGAACAGATCGCGGCGGGCGTGCAACCGCGCCCCGGGCGGCGGCGTTTGGTGGGGTGTCAGCGCGGAGCGCGGGGAGGAGTTGGACACGGGTGTCACGGGAGCAGGACTTCGACGAGTTCTACCTGGGATCGGTCCGGAAGGTGACGGCACAGCTGGTCGCCCTGTTAGGGGACGCGGGCGAGGCCGACGACGCGGTCCAGGAGGCGTACGCACGGGCCTGGCAGCGCTGGGACTCGGTGTCGCGGATGGACGATCCCGTCGGCTGGGTGCGCGTGGTGGCCTACCGGATCAAGGTGTCGTCGTGGCGGTCCGCCATGCGGCGCACGGTGGCCCATCGGAGACACGGCCCGCCGGCGGACGTGCCGGACATGAGCCCGGACTCGGTGGCGCTGGTCGCCGCGCTGCGCCAGATCCCGGAGGCGCAGCGGCGGGCGATCGTGTTGTTCCACCTGGCGGGACTGACCGTGGAGCAGGTCGCGGCCGAGGTCGGGTCGCCGGTCGGGACAGTGAAGGCACGCCTGTCTCGAGGGCGTGCGGCATTGGCACAGGTGCTCGGGGAGCCGGCGGACGAGGACGTGAAGGGGAACCACAGCTATGCATGACACCCTCGACGAGCGCCTGGCCCAGCTGGGCGGAAGCCTGGAGGACGCGGCAGCGGTCCGGTCCCCATCCCTGGTGCGGTCCCGCGGCGAACAGATCCGGGCCGCCCACCGGCGGCGGATGGTGGCGATGACGGCGACCGGGGCCGCGGTCGCGGTGATCGGGGTCGGAAGCCTGGTGGCGTTCCGACCGGACAGCGGCGGGCACGCGGGCCCGGTGGGTCCCGGATCGACCGTGACGCCGACGGCCCCGGCACCGACAGCGCCCTCGGGTCCCCCCTCGCACACCGCGGTGGGAGCACCGCCCACGAAGGCGGGGATCTCGACCGTCGTGGTCGACCTGAAGAAGGACACGATGACGGTCTACGGCAAGGACCAGAAGGTTCTGAAGACCATCCCCGTGACCGGAGGGACCGCGACGCATCCGACCCGCGTCGGCACCTTCACCGTCGCCTCCAAGCAGCAGCACATGACGCTGAGCACGACGATGCCCCAGGGAGGCGACTCCTACAGCATCGCGATCGACTGGGTCCTCCAGCTCGACGGAGGCGGCCCGCAGGTGTACGCGATGCCCTGGAACTCCAGCAAGTTCGGGCAGATCAACGGAACCCACGGTGACGTCGGCATGAGCACCGCGGACGCCGAATGGCTCTACGACCAGCTCGAAACCGGCGACGGGATCACGATCCGGTGATCTACTCCGAGTCCACCAGTTTCTCGATCCGGTGCACCACGTCGACCTGGAAGCAGTCCCGCATGTGCGCCAGCCCCTTGAAGCCGGTCACGCTGTCCAGCACGTGCTTCGTGTTCGCGTAGATCCCCTGAAGCCGGCCGGCGGCCATCGCGATCTGCTTCAGCACCCAGGTGAGCTCGACCTGGGCCTGGGCCGCCACCGCCGGGGTCATCGTGCCGACCGACAGCACCTCCTCGACCAGGAAGCCGCCGAAGGAGCCGATCAGGAGGTTGACCAGGCCGGCGATGGTGCCCTCGGCGAGCGCCGCCTCGGCCTGCAGGCCGCGCAGGGTCTCGGCGGTCATGGCGAGGTTGGCCGCCAGGGTGTCGAGCTCGGTGAGGAAGTCGGCCAGGAGCGGGTAGAACCGCTCGGCCGTCGCGCCGTCCCACTCGCCGTGCAGCCGGGCGGCACCCCGGCAGAGGTCGCCGATGGTGGCCTGGACGTGGTCGTGCGCCGCGTCCCAGGCCCGGGCGGCCCGGGTGAGCTCGTCCGGGTCGCCCGTCAGCTTGTCCAGGGCCTCGAAGGGGCTGGGCAGGCCGGTGTGGTGCGAGACCCAGGCCAGCAGGCGCTTCTCCAGACCCGTGATCCCCACGATGTGGATGTGCGGGTGCGGGATGTCGATGTGCGGGAAGTGGTGCTCGGCGAGGTGCTCCAGCGAGCCCTGGTCGCGGTCCTGGACGTGTTCCGGTCGCGGCTGAGGTTCGCGGCCCTCCGGCAGGGCGTTCGCCCGGGCGATGAACTCCTCGATGCTGTGGACCTCGACGGCGGTCTGCGCGATGTCCGCCGTGAGCTGCTCGGACGGCGCCGCCTGCAGCTTGCGGCGCTGGTTGCGGATCACCAGGACGCCGAAGCCCCAGATGGCGAAGATCAGGACGCTGAATCCGAGCCCGGTGAGCAGCATGACCTTCACGGCTCCACGCTCCCGCCCTGTTCCGGGAGCACACGGCACCACGGGAAGGTGTCCGCGGTCCACGTCACCGGGGCGTCCGGGCCGGCCGAAGCGCCGCCGGCCCCGGCCCGGGCGTCGATCGCGTGGCCGCCCGCCAGACCGTGGACGAAGTGGTCGATGACCTCGCAGGCCTCGGTGATGTCCTTCTCGGTCTCCGGGAGCCGGTTGTGGTACGCGTCGCGCACCTCGGTGGCCTCGAACAGCTTGCCGAACGCGTCGTCGTGGACCCGCGCACCCTCCAGTTTGCCGGGCACCTCGCACAGGGCCGCCCGCGCCGTCCGGAGCGCCGCCACGAACATCTCTGTCGCCGCATCGCCGCCGCTCATCACGCCGTCCTGTCCCTCCCATCAGCCAGTCCGGGGCGGAGCCTACTCCGAGTTGCGGTGGGGATCACACCCCACGAACACTGGTTCCCATGTATGAGATCAAGGTCGAGCGGACCGAAGACGGCCGGTACATCGCGACCAACGAACGCGGGGCGGTCATCGAGCTCAGCGGGGACGGCACCGGACCGCACTTCTCGCCGGTGGAGCTGCTGCTGGTCGCCGTGGCCGGATGCAACATCGTCACCACCGAGCCGCTCACCGCGCAGCGCGGGCACCGGATGACCACCCTGGTGGCGTCGGCGACTTCGGAGAAGATCGAGCGCAACAAGCTCGGTCCGGTGACCCTCCGCTACAGCGCGGAACCACCCGCCGGGGACGCCGACGCCGAGAAGGTGTTCCGGGACGTCGCCGAGCGCGTCGAGGAACGGCACTGCACCGTCAGCCGCTCGCTGCGCGAGGGCACACCGGTCGACCTCGTGCTCGACGACGCGTCCTGACGCGGATCAGGCCGTCGGCACCGGGTCGGTGTGCAGAATCCGGTGGAACTGCTTGCTGTCCGACCACTTGCCGTTGATGAACAGGTGCGCGCGGGACAGCCCGATCTCCTCGAAGCCGCACTTGGCCAGCACCCGCTGGGAGGCGAAGTTCTCCACGTTGGTGCCGGCCTCGATGCGGTGGAGGTTCCAGCGCCGGTGCGCGTGGTCGCAGACCGCCGACACGGCCGCGGTGGCCAGACCGCGGCCGTTCAGCGCCGCGTCGACCCAGTACCCCATGCGCGCGTTCAGGAAGATGCCGAGCTCGATGTTCGACAGGGTGATGTTGCCGTACACCTCGCCGTCGCCCCGGTCGAAGACCCAGCGCTCGATGTGGCCGGCGCGACGCTGCTCGTCGAGCTGCGTCAGCCGGGAGAGCTGCCCCGCCTCGGTGTAGAAGTCGTCCGGCCGGATCGGCTCCCACGGCCCGAGGTGCGCCCGGTTGCGGTCGTAAGCCCGGGCCACGGCCGCGGCGTCCGCGGGCACCGTGGGCCGCAGGACGATGTCATCGGTGAGATGTATACCCTCGGTAGTCACGCCCAGCAGCGTAGAGCTCAGACGGTCTCGTTCTCCACGGCGTTCCCGGCTCCCTGCTGCGCGGGGACCTTCGGCGCGGGGTCCTTCGGCGCGTCCCCCATCGCCCCGGTCTCCTTGTTCCGCAGCTTCTGGCTGATGACCGTGGTGACCCCGTCCCCGCGCATGGTGACGCCGTACAGCGCGTCGGCGACCTCCATGGTGCGCTTCTGGTGGGTGATGACGATCAGCTGCGAGGAGGCCCGCAGCTCCTCCATGATGTTGATCAGCCGGCCCAGGTTGGTGTCGTCCAGCGCCGCCTCGACCTCGTCCATGATGTAGAACGGCGAGGGCCGGGCCTTGAAGATCGACACCAGGAAGGCCACCGCGGTCAGCGACCGCTCGCCGCCGGAGAGCAGCGACAGCCGCTTCACCTTCTTGCCCGGCGGGCGCGCCTCGACCTCGATGCCGGTGGTCAGCATGTCCGAGGGGTCGGTGAGGATGAGCCGGCCGTCGCCGCCGGGGAACAGCCGGGAGAACACGCCCTCGAACTCGCGCGCCACGTCGGCGAACGCCTCGGTGAAGACCTGCTCCACCCGGTCGTCGACCTCCTTGACGATGTCCAGCAGGTCCTTGCGGGTCTTCTTCAGGTCCTCCAGCTGCTCGGACAGGAACTGGTGGCGCTCCTCCAGCGCCGCGAACTCCTCCAGCGCCAGCGGGTTGACCTTGCCCAGGGCGGCGTAGTCCTTCTCCGCCTTCTTCAGGCGGCGTTCCTGCTCGGAGCGGTCATACGGCACCGGGATGTCGCCCTCGACGGTCGGCGGGATCGGCACCTCGGGACCGTACTCGGCGATCAGCAGCTCGGCCTCGACGCCGTGCTCGGCCAGCGCCTTCTCCTCCATCTGCTCGATCCGCATCCGGCGCTCGGCGCGCTGCACCTCGTCGCGGTGCACCGAGTCGGTGAGCTTCTCCAGCGCCCCGGCCAGCTCGCGCACCCGGACCCGCACCACCTGGACGGCGGCGTCGTGCTCGACCCGGGCCTGCTCCGCGGTCTCGCGCTGCCGCTGGGCCAGTGCCAGCGACTGCTCCAGGTGCCGGACGACCTGCTCGAAGCCGTGGGCCACGGCCCGCGCCACCTCGGCCTCCTCGGCCAGGCGCTCGGCCCGCTCTATGGCCCGCTCGCGGGCCTCGCGCTCCTGCTGGGCGGCACGGTCCAGCTGGTCGGCGCGGCCGGCCAGGGCCCGCGCGCGCTCCTCGGCGGTGCGCACCGCGAGCCGGGCCTCCATCTCGGCGGTGCGGGCCGCGGTGGCCTCCGCCGCGAAGGTGTCACGCCGCTCGGTCGACAGCGCGTCGCCGAGTTCCGCGGCGGCGGCCGCGGTCTCCTGCGCCTCCAGCAGCTGGCCTTCGAGCTCCTCCAGCTGCGCCAGATCGCGCTCGCGGGCCTCCTCGGCCTTCTCGATCGCCCCGACCAGCCGCTCGACCTCGCCGAGCGCCGCACGGGCCTGGCCGCCGAGGCGGCCCAGCTGCTGGGCGACGCCGGCCTTCTGGCTGTCGGCCTCGCGGCGCTGCGCCATCAGCGTGTCCACCCGGGCCTTGGCGGCCTGCCGTTCGGCGGTGGCGAACTCCAGCTCGGTGCGCAACCGCTCGGCGCGCGCCCCGGCCTCGTAGAGCTTCTCGGCGGCCTCGTCGACCGCGGCCTGGACCTCCAGCAGCGTCGGCGCCGAGGAGGAGCCGCCGCGGGCGGAGTCGCGGCCCAGCAGGTCGCCGTCCCGGGTCACGGCCCGGACGCCCGGGACCCGGCCGATCAGCTCGGCGGCCTCCGAGAGGTCCTCCACGACCGCCATCCGGTTCAGCAGGCGCGTGAACGCCGGGCGCAGCTCCTCCTGGACCTGGATCAGGTCGATGACGTAGCGGGCGTCGCCGGGCAGTTCCGGCCAGTCGCCGTCCTCCTCGTAGGAGACGTTGCCGCCCACGATCACCGTGGCCTGACCCGCGTCCTCGGACTTCAGCAGCCGGATGGCGTTCACGGCGCTGTCGACGCTGGTCACCGCGACCGCGTCGGCGGCGGTGCCCAGCGCGGCGGCCACGGCGGCCTCGGCGCCGGACTCCACGGTCAGTATCGCCGCGACGCTGCCCAGCAGACCGGACAGCCGGTCGGTGGCGGCCAGCAGCGCGCCGGCCCCGTCCTTGCGGTTCAGCCCGAGTTCGAGGGCTTCCTTCCGGGCGGCGAAGCCGGCGTGCTCCTTCTGCGCCTCCCGCTCGGCCGCCCGCAGCTCGGTCAGCTTCTCCTCGGCCTCCGACAGCGCCTGCGAGGCCTGCTCGACCTCGTCGTCGAGCCCGCCGCCGTCCGCGTCCAGGCCCTCGACCTCGGACTTGAGCTGCTCGTACTCGCGCTGCACGGCCGCGGCCCGGCCCCGAGCCTCCTCGGCGGCGGCGCCCAGGCGCCCGATCTCGGCGTCGGCGGCGGCCGTCTTGCTGCGCATGGCGCCGACCCGGCCGTCCAGTTTGGCCAGGCTCTCCCGCTGGTCGGCGGCGGCCCGCACGGACGCGGCCAGCCGCCGCTCCTCCTGCTGCAGCGCGGCCTCGGCGTCGGTGCGCTGCATGACCGCGCCGGCCAGCGTCTCCTGCGCCTCGGCGATCTCCTCGGCGAGGTCGGCCTCCTCCTCGCGGATCCGCTCCGCCTCGGCGTGCATCTCCTCCGGGTCGCGCCCGCGGCGCTCCTCCGGCTGGGTCCGCGAGGCGTTGCGGACCCGCTCGGCGGCCAGCTGCGCCGACCCGCGGTAGCGCTCCTTCAGGGAGCTGAGCCGGTACCACGTCTCCTGAGTCTCGGCCAGGTGCGGCACCAGCGCGGCACCGCGCTGCTCCAGCTCGGCCTCCTGGGCCTGGGCCTCGGCGTACTCGCGCTCCAGCTGCTTGCGCCGGACCTTCATCTGCTCCTCGTCGGCCGCCTCCTGCTCGAAGGCCCGGCGCATGGTCAGCAGATCGTCGGCGAGCAGCCGCAGCCGGGCGTCGCGCAGGTCGGCCTGGATCGCCACGGCGCGCCGGGCCACCTCGGCCTGCCGGCCCAGCGGCTTGAGCTGGCGGCGCAGTTCGCCGGTGAGGTCGGTGAGCCGGGTCAGGTTGGCCTGCATCGCGTCCAGCTTCCGCAGCGCCTTCTCCTTGCGCTTGCGGTGCTTCAGGACGCCGGCCGCCTCCTCGATGAACGAGCGCCGGTCCTCGGGCCCGGCCTGCAGCACCGCGTCCAGCCGGCCCTGGCCCAGGATGACGTGCATCTCACGGCCGATGCCGGAGTCGGAGAGCAGCTCCTGGATGTCGAGCAGGCGGCAGGGGTCGCCGTTGATGGCGTACTCCGAGCCGCCGTTGCGGAACATGATCCGCGAGATCGTGACCTCGGAGTAGTCGATCGGCAGAGCGCCGTCGGAGTTGTCGATGGTCAGCGCCACCTCGGCCCGGCCCAGCGGCGCGCGGCCGGTGGTGCCGGCGAAGATGACGTCCTCCATCTTGCCGCCGCGCAGGGACTTGGCCCCCTGTTCGCCCATCACCCAGGCCAGGGCGTCCACGACGTTGGACTTGCCGGAGCCGTTGGGACCGACCACGCAGGTGATGCCCGGCTCCAGCCGCAGAGTGGTGGCCGAGGCGAAGGACTTGAAGCCGCGCAGGGTCAGGGTCTTCAGGTACACGTGCGGCGACACTCTCCTGCTGCGCGCGGCCGACGCGCGGCCTGGTTTCCGGTGGCGGTGGCTGACACTTCGCCCTGTTCACACGGGAGGCGAACTCAGCAGGACTGTACCGCTTCCAGGACAAGGGACGCCGGAGGTCGCTCCAACGTCCCTTGCAAGAGGATGCCGCTGTACTGCCTAGCGGGTCAGAGCCGGTTCCCGCTCCAGCTCGCTGAGCTCCGAGTCCAGCCCCTTCGAGCTGTACTTCGATGCGGCGAGCACCGCGTTCTCGTCCTCGAGGCGGGACACATACGCCTCGAGGTCGACGACGCGCTGCTTGAGCCGCCTCATCTCGGCGACCATGCGGTGGTCCACCGCAGCGACATGCCCGAGAAGCGCCTTAGCCATAGTGAGGGTCCTTCACGATGAGTGCCTGGCGTCTTCGCCAGAACCTCTGTAGGTGTCAACCTGCCAGACTGGGTGTACGTCACGCACCGGCTGCGGGGGCAGCGCCGTACGCGTTATGAATCGGTGATGAGGCCGGTGTTTAGCCGGATCCACCACAGGGCATACCGCGCCGGCAAAAGGAGTGCGCGACTACCAGGGTCGCACCGATAGGGGTCTTGGGTCAACACGAAGCAGGGCACCGCAAAGCAGACCGCGCGGGCCGTGGAGTCACTCGATCACTATCGGCGGGGGTTCGTCAAGCGTTCTCCGGGCCGAATCCGCCTTGCGAGCCGCGGGATTTCACTCCTAAGAGGTCCGATCCGGGGGGTGCCCGGCAGCCGGGTGCGCAAAGGTTTGACCAAGTCACTCGATCGGGCTAAAGGCACTTTTGTAGCGTGACGGCCATGGCCTCAGAGCAGGGCGGCGAGGGCCGGTACGGCCCACCGGCGGACCCCCGGGCACCGGGCGCACGGGGGGAGCAAATGCGGGTCGCCCGGCCCTGCCGGGAGGACACCGGGCACGGTTGTGAGCAAGCTGATGCCATGCCCGAAAGCCGTCCCGCGAGCCACCGCCGCCCGGCCGTCGCCCGGGAGCACCACGTGCCGTTGCGCTCGTCGGCCGTCCTGGCCCTCGTCTCAGGGCTGGCCATCACCACGCCGCTGCTGTTGCGGACCCATCATCACGAGATCGTTCTGGGGCCGGAGCGCACGGGGCCGCCGTCCGCGGCGGATCCGGCGCCGGATCCGGTCACGGCCTCGGCCTCGACAGCCGTCGGTGCCGCCTCCACCGGCGATCGCACAGTCACCCCGATCTCACGGAACGCGACCCGCTCCCCCGCCGGGGCGCTGTCGACCCCTCCGTCGGCATCGGACCCGGCGCCGATTCAGAACCCGCAGGCGTGGCGCAGCCCCGGCGGGCCGGACGGGCAGCTCTCCCCCGACCAGGCCGCCGCGTTCGAGGACCAGGTGGTCGCGCTCACCAACGCGCAGCGCACCGCGCACGGCTGCCCGGCGCTGCGCTCCGATCACCGGCTGCAGCTGGCCGCGATCGACCACAGCGTCGACATGCAGGCTCGGAACTACTTCGCGCACGACGCTCCAGACGGTGTCACGCCGTGGACCCGCATCGAGGCGCAGGGGTACGCCGACCCGTCGGCCGAGAACATCGCGATGGGGCAGGGCACGCCGCAGGCCGTGCTCACCGCGTGGATGAACTCGCCGGAACACCGCGCCAACATCCTGGACTGCTCGTCCAAGGCCGTCGGCGTGGGGGTGCAGTTCGGGACGGGCGGGCCGTGGTGGACCGAGGACTTCGGCTACTCCTGACCGTCCGCGCCCTCAAGCCGACCTCAATCAGACCTTTGATGAACGGTCGGTCACCCCTTACGCACCCTCCGCACCAGCGGTACCATCGGGTAGCTCGCGCAGCAGGGACGAGGGGGAATCAGGGCTCATGGACATCCGCACGTGGCAGGGGGCCGATCGCCCCGACCTGCCCGAGCCCGGATTCGACGACGACTCGGTGTTTCCCGGCGTTCCCGGCGTTCCCGGCACGTCGTTCCCGGACCCGGCGCGAGCGCCCTACGGCGCCGCCGACGCGTCCTTCACCGCAGCCGACGTCATCTCCCTGGGACCGGCGGTCCGCCCCGGCCCGCGCGGCAGCCGCTCCGTCTACAGCGCGCGGCACCGCTCGGCGCGCAGCCCGTTCAGCCCGCTGCGCCCGGCCCCGATCGCGATAGGCAGCCTGTCCACGGCCGCGATAGCCGCGTTCGCCTTCGTCGGACCCGGCATGCTGCACGGCGGCGACGCCACCTCGACCATGCCGGTCCTGGACGGCATGCCGCACCGGATCGCCCCGCTGACCCCGGGTTCCGACGCGGCGCCCGGCAGCGCGTCCACCGACCAGTCCTCCGCGGCTCCGGCGTCCCCGCCCGGGGCCCCGACCTCGACCGCCACCGGCGCCACGACCACGACGGCCCCGACGAACTCGGCGGCCGCCGGTCCGGGCGGCCACGGCGGCGCGACCTCGCCGTCGGGGCCGGGCGACCCGACCTCCCCGGGAACCGGCACGCCCACCGGCCCGGGCCACCCGGTCACCCCGCCGACGCCGCCGGCCTCGGACCCGAGCCAGCCGCCGACCAACCCGCCGACCAGCCCGCCGACCGGACAGCCCACACCGCCGCCGTCGGCGCCGTGGGGACCGGTCTCGCCGCCGACCACCCCGCCGCCGAGTCAGCCGACTCCGCCGCCGACCAGCAGCCCGGCGCCTCCGGTCTTCAACGCTTCCGCGGCCGTGTCCTCGGCGCTGACCGAGATCTCGCAGGCCCGTACTTCCCAGGGTGCCGACGCCTTGGCCGTCGACCCGGTTCTGGTGCAGGCCGCGTCCAAGCACACCGGTGACATGGTCCGGTCCGGCCGGTTCAGCCACACCGGCTCGGACGGTTCCACCCCCTACAGCCGGGCCCAGGCGCTGGGTTGCTGGACGCTGTCCAAGGAGCTCATCGCACGCGGGCGGCCAGGCGACGATGTCGTGGGGGCATTGCTCAAGAACGCGCAGTCGCGGCCGGCGCTGTTGTCGTATCTGAACTCCACGATCGGGATCTCGGCGCAGCAGGACCCGAAGACCGGCGATGTGTACTGGACGATCGAGCTGGCCTGGTTGTAGGAGCCGGCCCCAGCTCGGGCCGGTGGTTCCAAGGCTTGACCTGAACACGGACCACCCCCAGGTCCCGATGTTCACCCGCGGAGCGGAGACACCGTGATGCCACCGCCTCCGGCTCGTTGAACCAAGGCGTGCGAACACCACGCTTGAGAAACCTGCGCCCCTCCCGCCTCTCGGCGAACGCCATAGCAGCCGCCGTCGGCACCGGCTCGGCCGTGCTGCTCCTGCTGCGCCTGTTCGTTCCGCGACCGGTCGGTGTCGCGGACAACTACGACGGCGTGCGCCTCATGTGCCACCTCGGCATCGACGTCCGCGTGCCGCCGGGCACATCGCGGCTGCGCGACTACGTCTACGTCCGCTACGACCACCTCGCACACTTCAGCTGCCAGCGTCATGCGCTGGGCTCGATCAAGCTGCCGGACGTGCCTTACCGGAGCAGCCAGCTGCTGGTGCTGTACGCGGGGCGGGCGCTCACCCGGCTGCTGGGGCTGCCCGGCTACCTGGACCTGCGTGCCGTGGGCGTCATCTGCTGCATGCTGATCGGCGCGGCGGTGGGGCTGCTGTACCGCTTCGCGCGAATGCGGCACCGGTACCGGATGCTCCTGTGCGGCGCGGTGGTGCTGGTAGTGGCGGACACGGTGTTCATCGACTATGCGATCTCACCGTTCAGCGAGATCGCTTCGATCATCGGTGTGCTGTATGTGGTGGTCGGCCTGGTTCTCCTGGCTGGACCGGGGCGGCGCGCGCGACTGGCGGGCGTCGCTCTCACCGGGGTCTCCGGGCTCTTCTTCGCCACCGCCAAGACGCAGAACTTCCCGGCGGTCCTGCCGTTGGCCGTGCTGCTGCTCGCGCCCGCGCTGCCGGTACCGGTCGCGCGCCTGCGTACCGTCGACCGGCGGCTGCGGCACCGCCTGACGGGCCTGGTGACGGTGGCGGTGCTGGTCGTCGGAGCCGTCGCGGTCTCCGGCAACGAGGACCGGCGGACAGCGCAGCTGACCGGTGCGAACTTCGTGACCGTCACGCTGCTGCCGACGTCGGCCCACCCACAGGCGGACCTCGCGGAGTTCGGGGCCCCGGCGTGGCTCGCCGACTACGCCGGAGCCCCGCCGTGGTGCGCGCCGTCGGCCCTGCAGAACGGCGCGGCCTACCAGCGGTTCACGAAGACCTTGTCACACCGGCGCATTCTCGGGTTCTTCGTGGAGCACCCGGGTCGGCTGCTGCCGGTTCTGGACCGGGTCGCGGAGTACTTCTACCAGCCGCGGCCGACGTCGACGCTGTGTGCTCCGGGTCCGCATGGCGCGCAGGTCATGGTGTTGCCGCATCTGGCGAACTACACCCGCTCCGCGCACACGCCGCGCGGCGTGCTCGACCGGCGCTGGGCTCCGGTGACCGAGGCTCTGGGTCTGCTGCGCGGCGGGGGCATGGCGACGCTCGTGCTGCTGTGGCTGCTCCCCGCCGGGGCCGTGGCTCTATGCCGGCGGCGGCGCGCCCTACGCGGTGTGGGGGCCGTGGTGGGCCTGTTGCTGGCGGTCGCGGTGACGCAGTTCGGCGCGTCGGCGTTCGCGGACGGCATCGACACGGCGAAGCATCTCGACCTCGCCGTGTTCGCGACGGCGCTGGCGTGGGTGTTCGCGGCGGTGGAGGTCGTGGCTGCGCTCACAAGGGGCCGGGCGTCCGCGCCTTCGGTGGAGATCCCGCGCGCATCGCGGCCTGCTGCCGAGATGCCGGAGTCCGAGCCGGTCTAACCCCGCCCTCCGAAAAGCGCGACGCCGCGGATCCCGACGGGGATCCGCGGCGTCGCCGCTTACGGCGAAGTCCGGAAACAGCCGCTGGAGCGGGTCAGACCCGCTCGCCGCTCGGCGCGTCCTCGGTCCGGCGGCGCGGCAGGATCGGCGCGTCGCGGCCGGTGCCGGAAGTCCCGCCCGGCTTCCGGGCCGAGCCCTCCTCGTGGTACTCCTCCTCGACGTTCACCGCCCACACGTCGTGTGTGGTGCCGGCGGCGATGTTCTCGGCGGCGAGCATCGCCGTCATCATCGAGTGGTCCTGGTTGTTGTAGCGGTGCATGCCGTTGCGGCCCACCGGGTGGACGTTCGGCGCCGCGCGGGCCAGCCACTCGCGGATCACTTCGACGTTGCCGCGGTAGTACTCGTCGTAGACCGGGTACGCCTTCGGCATCCGCACGACGTAGCCCTCGGCGACATCGTCCGCGGAGACCAGGCCGAGGGCCTCGAGCTCCTGCGCGCCCTGCTTGATGAGGACGTCGTCGGCCGCCTCCCACAGGTCGTCGCCCTCGGAGACGAAGTACTCCAGCCCCAGGCAGGTGCGTCCTTCCTTGACCAGGTACGGGGACCAGGAGCCGAAGTTCTGGATGCGGCCGACCCGCACGCCCGGGGTGTGGATGTAGATCCAGTTGTCGGGGAAGCCGGCCTCCTCCGGGACCACCAGGGCGACGGTGAGGAAGTCGCGGTAGCGCAGGTCGTCGGCGGCGGCGAGGACCTCGGCCGGCGCCGGCGGCTCCATCGCGCGCACCAGCGCGGAGATCGGCATCGAGGAGACGACGTGGTCGGCCTGGACCTTGCGCTCCCCGGAGGCGTCCTTGACCGTCACCGCCACCGCGCCGCCCTCGGCCCGGTGGACGGTCTTGACCCAGGTGTTCATCGCGACCGAGCCGCCGCCGTCGGTCACCAGGTCGCGGCAGCGCTCCCACATCATGCCGGGCCCGTACTTCGGGTACTGGAACTGCTCGATCAGGCTGGTGATCTGCTTCTGGTTCCGCTTCGGCGCCAGCGCGTTGACCACCGCTTTGAACAGCGACAGGTTCTTGATCCGCTGGGCGGCCCAGTCGGCCTCGATCTCGTTGGCCGGCATGCCCCACACCTTCTCGGTGTAGGTCTTGAAGAAGATCGAGTAGAGCCGGAAGCCGAACCGCGCGGCCACCCAGCCCTCGAACTTGGTCTGGTCCTTCGGCGGCCGGATCTGGGCCCAGAAGTACGAGCCCACGCAGCGCGCCGCTTCCAGCAGCCCCAGGCCGGACAGCGCGTTGCCGGCCTTGAGCGGGTAGTCGAACAGCTTGCCCCGGTAGTGGATGCGGCTCATGCGCGGCCGCATCAGGAACTCCTCGTCGGGCAGGATCTCGTGCCACAGCGCCTCGACCGGCGCCGCCTTGGTGAAGAAGCGGTGGCCGCCGATGTCGAAGCGCCAGCCGCCGCGCTCCACGGTCCGGCTGATCCCGCCGACGACGTCGTCGGCCTCGAAGACCTCCGGCCGGACCCCGGCCTTGACCAGCTGGTAGGCGGCGGTCAGCCCGGCCGGCCCGGCTCCGATGACGACGACGGCGGGACCCGCGGCCGGGCCCTGTCCGGATTCTGGCGCTTGCTGAGAGTTTGTTGACACGACGCACCAACGAGCGGATAGGCGCCGAGTCACGCGTATTACGCCATTAGGTGACGGAATCAGGGGTTTGCCGCCCCGGCTACCACCTGTGGCGCCGAAACGTGGTAAGGGGTGCCGGCGGCGAGGGTCCGCAGGGCGGGCGGCTCGGGTTCCGTCTCGGCCGCCGTGGCGGTCCAGACCAGGGCGACCAGGGCGGCGGCGCCGAGCCCGGCGACGGCCAGCACGGTGGGGGAGCCCACGGCCGGGTGCCAGCTGCCCGCGAACGGGTTGACGGGGGCGGTGGGGCCACCCTGCACCCGGGTCATCTCGACCATCAGCACCCAGAGCTGGCAGGCGGCCGCGCCGAGGGCGAACAAGCGCGGGACGCGTCGCTGGAGGGCGGAGGGGAGGTGGGTGGCCGGGTCGGCGGCGAGTAGGACCGCGGTGCCCGCCAGGCCGGGCAGGAAGTAGCGGCCGTACTGGGACCAGCCGAGGGTGCCCAGGAACTTGATCTCCAGGAGGACGGTGACGCCGAGCGAGACCGCCGCGACGACCAGGGCGGTCACCACGACGCGGCGGGTCCGCATCATCGCCAGCGGGATCAGGGCGGCTGCCGACAGCGCCGCCCAGAGCATCGGCACCCAGGGGGCCTGCACGTCCAGGGCGAAGGCCTCGGTGAACCAGCCGCCGACGCGGTCGACCGCGATCACCCGAAGCAAGGTGCTGATGCGGTGGTCGGCCGGATGCACGGCGATCAGCGTGTGAGTGACTTGGTCGTTGCCGGAGACCACGTTCCACGCCACCGCGAGCAACCCGGTGACGGCCCACACCGCGGCCACGAGGCGTGCGGCCCGCCACCGGCACAGTTCTCTGATGCGTGACCGCTCGGCGATCGCCAGCGCGCCGCCGACCGCAAGGGCGAACCAGAACGGCCCCATCGCTCGCACGGTCAGCACCACCGCGCCGGACACCCCCGCCAGGGCCAGCAGCACCGGCTGCGCGAAACTCCGGCCGCCGTACGCGGGGCGGACCACGTCCACCAGGCAGACCCACAGCAGCAGCGCGGCCGTGATCTCGACCCCGTTCGGGTTGACCGTGGAGCTCAACGCGATCGTGGTGGGCGTCAGCACGGTCAGCATCGCCGCCAGCAGGAGTGGACGCCGCGACCGCACCGCGACGACCGCGGCGGTGGCGCAGAAGGCGGCGGACAGCAGCGCGGCGAGGAGGCGGCTCAGCACGATGCCCGTCATGTCCGGGAAGAACCGGAGCGGCGAGCCGACCGCGAGATAGTACAGCGGGTTGTAGCGTCCGACCCACGACACCACGCGCACCTTCGCGCGTGTCGCGGGCGCCGGGTGCTGGCAGCTCGCCGGCTTCGCGACCCAGCTGCGGTCCTGTCGGTAGTTCGGGAAGTACACGCAGAGCGCGTTCGGCGGCAGCAGGCTCTTCGGCACCGCGAACGCCGCGCCCGGCCGGTGCACGAGCGGATCCACGCTCCGCGGTGCGAGCAGGTGCCCGGTCACCGCGCCGTACGCGCGCTCCAAGTGCTGGCGCTCATCGGTGGTGCCGTCGGCCGGCATGGCCAGCGACCAGGCGGCCGCCAGAAGGCCGAAGGCGGCGAAGGCCAGCAGCCAGACGCGACGGGGCGAAGTCTTCCATTTCCGCGCGGTCGAGGTCCCGGACATGGTTCAGCCTCCTGACGGACGCGGGGGGAGAGAGATCCTGGCGAGATCCTCCGGACCGTAGACCACGGCCATGGCGCCAGGAGGCGCGAACGCCCGCGCGTCACCGTAAGCAGTGAACATCCCGGCCGTTCGGCGCAGCGTCCAGTGCCGCCGCGGGCGTCCGCTCGTTGGGCAGGGTCGGTGTCCCTCCCTTGACGCATCGCATCAGTTGTCCGGCACCACGTCCAAGGAGTCCCCCGTTGAGCGTCATGCCCCCGGTCCTGCGACCGCCGGCCCCGCGCCGTCCGAAGGCGAAGGCCAAGGCCAAGACCGACGGCCCGTCCGCCTTCCCAGGACGGGCCCGGCAGCGATGGCTCCGTCCCCTGAGTCCTCGGACCGACCTCGGAACCGCGGCCCTGGTCGCCGCCGTCGTGGCGGTGCTCGCGCAGATCCCGCTGCTGACCAACCGGTTCTTCTACCTCTGGGACGACAGCGCCGCGGAGTTCCTGCCGGTGTGGCACCGCATCGGCCAGGACCTGCTGGCCGGGCACTGGAACCCGCTGGTGCCGGACATGTGGAACGGCGGCAATCTGGCGGCCGAGGCGCTGTTCGGGATCTGGAACCCGTTGGTGCTGCTGGACGCCGTGCTCACCGCCGGTTCCGGCGACCTGCTGGTGGCGGCGATCATCATCAAGACCCAGTTCCTGGTGATCCTGACGGTCGGCGTGTACGCGGTCTGCCGCGAGTACCGGGCCGGCCGTGCCGCGGCCGCCGTGGTCGCGGTGGCACTGCCGTTCTCCGGTTTCACGCTGTACTTCGACGCCGCCTCCTGGATCGCCGGGCTCATGGGCTTCGCCTGGACCACGCATTTCTGGTGGTCCGCGCGGCGCTACATGCGGGGGCGGCTGAACCCCGCGGTGCCGATCCTGTTCGGGCTGATGATCGTCACCACCGGCAATCCCTACGGCCTGCTGGGCATGGTGGTGGTCGCGATCGCGCTGGCCACCGAGTCGCTGGCCGCCGGGGACCGCCGGGCGGTCGGGCGGCTGGGCGCCGTGAGCGCGGTGGCGGTCTCCGCGTCGGCGCTGGTCTTCCTGCCGCTCGTGCTCAGCGCCGGGGTGACGACACGGTCACCGGCCTCAGGGATCATGAACACGGGCTTCTTGGTGCCCGGCGTCGGCGACCTGCTGAACATGAGCGCTCCGGCGTACCTGCCGCACTCGGTGTCCTGGCACATGTCCTTCTGGACGGTCCCGGCGACCTACCTGGCGTGGTTCATCGCTCCACTGGTGCCGTGGCTGGACTGGCGGCGGGTGGTGCGTCGGCCGCGGGGCAGGATCGGCGTGGGACTGGTCGCCGTCGTCTACACCGCCGCCACGGTGGGGCCCTCGCAGATCTGGCTGTTCCGCTGGCCGTTGCGGTTGATCGAGTACGCGTACCTGGGGCTGTGCGTGATCGTCGCGCTGGCGCTGACCGGGACGCCGCGGACCGATCAGGCGCGCCGGCGGGCCGCGGCGACCGCCGTGATCATCGTGATCGGGGGGTATCTATCGTGGTCGGCGCAGCCGGCGCAGGCGGTCACCGTCATCGTCGCCACCGCGCTGGTCGGTACGTTGTCGTGGCTGATGGTGCGTCGGCTGCGGAGCGGACGGCCGCTGGCGCGGCTGCTGGTCGCCGGGACCGTGGCGGTGCTGGGCTTCCAGGCGATGGCGTTCCCGGACAACCGCAACGTCACCGACTGGCATCCCCAGCATGACGTGGCCTCGATGCGGTCGCATTTCGACGACCTGTACCAGGGCAACACCATGATCGTCGGCGACCCGTTGACGGAAGCCAATCGGCTGGGGCGGCGTCAGGTGTGGCACGACCTGCCCGGCGGCAGTCTGCTGCAGGTGGCCGGCGTGAAGAGTCTGAACAACTACACGGGGATTTCGTATCGGACCTACATGCGGCACCTGTGCATGTCGTACTACGGCGGGACCTGCCAGTCGCTGTACTCGAGGTTGTGGCGTCCGGATTCCGACTCTCCCGAGAAACTGGCCGACCTGCTGCGACTTGAGACCGTCGTGCTGCAGACGCCACGGCACCTTCAGGATGTGCTGAACCCGCCGGCGGTGCCGGGCAAGCCCCAAGACAAGCCGCTGACCTTCCCGACCGGGTGGGAGGTGCGGCGGCTCGATGATCACACCATGATCCTGCACCGGGAGCAGGCGTTGCCTTGGCCCGATGGGCGGGTGTCGTACACCGCGCCGGGCCTCCAGGTGCGGGCCGACCGGGTCGGCGGCGACGGCGTCGGCGAGACCATCCGCTACACGGGCGCCGGCGAGGTACGGGTCGCCGCGCTGCTGTGGCCGGGCTGGCGGGCCACCGTCGACGGGCGCTCGGTGCGGTTGGAGGGCACGGATGTCGGGATCATGAAGGTGGTGCTGCCGCCGGCCGCCCCGGGAGGCAGCGTGCTGCGGCTGAGCTTCCGGCCGCCGGGGTTCCGGCTCGGTCAGGGCACGGCTCTGCTCGGGTTCCTCGGCGGGCTGGCCGTCGTGCTGCTGTGGTACCGGCGCCGGCGCCGCTTGGCGGTCAGCGCGCTGGACGCTGACACTTCGGACAGAAGAAGCTCGACCGATTCATGAACGACTCGCGCCTGATCGGCGTCCCGCAGCGGTCGCAGGGCTCCCCCTCGCGGCCGTAGGCGTGCAGGGAGCGGGCGAAGTAGCCGCTGTCGCCGTTGACGTCGACATAGAGGCTGTCGAAGGACGTGCCGCCGACGGCGAGGGCGGCGCTCATGACGTCGCGGGCTGCGCCGAGCACGCGGTCGGTGTCGGGGCGGCGCATCTTCGAGGTGGGCTTGTCGTAGTGCAGGCGCGCGGCCCACAGGGCCTCGTCCGCGTAGATGTTGCCGATGCCGCTGACGCGGGTCTGGTCCAGCAGCGCGCGCTTCAGACCGGTGTCGCGGCGGCGGAGTTCGCTGTGGAAGAAGTCGACGTCGAACTCCGGGTCGAGGACGTCGCGCGCGATGTGGGTGACGGAGGCCGGGACGATGACACCGTGGCGGTCCTTCTCCAGGTGCTCGACCGCCATGCCGCCGAAGGTGCGCTGGTCGACGAAACGGAGCTCGGGACCGCCGTCGGTGAAGGTGAAGCGGATCCGGAGATGCTTCTCGTCGGGGGTGCCGGCGGGCTGGACGAGCAGCTGACCGCTCATGCCCAGGTGGCCGGTGACGGCCTCGTCGGCGTCGAGCGGCAGCCACAGGAACTTGCCGCGCCGCTCGGCGCTGAGGAAGGTGAGCCCGGCGACCCGGGCGGCGAAGTCCTCGGAGCCGTCGGTATGGCGGCGGATCGCCCGCGGATGCAGGACCTCGGCGGCGGCGATCGTGCGACCGACCGCCCAGCGCTCCAGGCCGCGGCGGACGACTTCGACTTCAGGCAGTTCCGGCACGGGGTGAACGTATCAAAAAGGTCCGACAGGAAGGGCCCGGCTCGGCGGCCGGGCTCGTGGGGCTCTTGAGGCTCGTGGGGGTCTTGAGGCTCGCGGGAGCGTGCGATCGGGCTCTGGCACCAGGCGCCGCCGGGCTCGTGAGGCTCGCGGGAGCGTGCGGTCGAGGCGGTGGCATCAGGCGCCCGCTCAGGAAGCCTGGGCGTCCGGCTCGATGTCGTAGGGGCCGTGCGTCAGCTTGCGGTCGCCCGCCGCGCCCGGCAGCACGCCCTTCGCGGCCAGGGTCTCGGCGTGCGTCTCGCGGATCTTCCGCCACGCCTCCTCGGCGGCCTGCTGCTCGGCCTCCTTCTTCGAGCGGCCCGAACCGTGGCCGTAGGCGACGCCCGCGACGCAGGCGTCGGCCTCGAAGAACTTGTCGTGGTCCGGACCGGTCTCGGTGACCCGGTAGTCCGGCACGCCGATGCCCGCCACCGCGGTCAGCTCCTGGAGCGAGGTCTTCCAGTCCAGGCCGGCGCCGAGCGTCGCGCTGGTGGCGATCAGCGGGCCGAAGAGGCGGCGGACCAGGTCGAACGCCACGTCGATGCCGTGGTCGAGGTACACCGAGCCGATCAGGGCCTCGAGGGTGTCGGCGAGGATCGACGCCTTGTCGCGGCCGCCGGTGGTCTCCTCACCGCGGCCGAGCTTCACGAAGTCGCCCAGGCCCAGGCCGCGGGCCACCTCGGCCAGGGCCTTGGAGTTGACGACCGCGGAACGCAGCTTGGCGAGCTGCCCTTCGGGCAGCTCGCTGTGCGTCTTGTAGAGCGTGTCGGTCACCACCAGCCCGAGCACTGAGTCCCCGAGGAACTCCAGGCGCTCGTTGGTGGGGAGCCCGCCGTTCTCGTACGCGTACGAGCGGTGGGTGAGGGCACGGTCGATCAGCCGGGCGTCCACGGGCAGGCCGAGACGGGCGATGAGCTCTTCCGGCGGCGCGGTCGCTCCCGTCCCGCCCTTTCCGGACTTGTTGGACGCCACAGCTGGTCTACTCGCGTCCCGACTCAGACCTCGACGACCTGGCGGCGGTCGTAGGTGCCGCAGTTCTCGCACAGGTGGTGCGGAACCTTGGTCTGGCCGCAGTTCTCACACGCGACCAGGGTCAGCGGGGCGGCCTTCCACTGGGCGCGGCGGGAACGGGTGCGACTGCGGGACTTCTTGCGCTTCGGGACGGCCACGGTCCTACTCCTGGTCTTGGGCGGGCGGGGCGACCGGCGCCGTACCGCTGTTGCTTGCTTCGGGGTCCTTCAGGTCCGCCAAGGCCGCCCACCGGGGGTCGACGGTCTCGTGCGAGTGTTCCGGGTCCTCGTTCAGGAGCGCCCCGCACTCGGAGCACAGTCCCAGACAATCGTCCCGGCACAGCGGTGAGACCGGCAGTGCGAGCACCACCGCGTCGTGGACGACCGGCTCGAGGTCGAGCAGGTCGTTGACGAGGAACACCGCGTCCTCGTCCCCTCCCGTGTCTTCACCCGGGAAGAAGTACAGGTCCTGGAAGTCGGCCTCGACCTCGAGGTCGAGCGGCTCCAGACAGCGGACGCACTCCCCGGCCACGGCGGCACGCGCGGTGCCGGTCGCCAGGACCCCCTCGACCACGGCTTCGAGCCGTGCGTCCAGGTCCACGTCCGAACCCGCCGGCACGTAGGCGACGCCGTCCTTCTCGCCGGTGTGCTCCGGGGCCGGGACGGTCTCATGGACCGTCCGCATGGAACCCGGGCGCCTCGCGAACTCGTGGGTGTCGATCACGTACGGCGAGCGGGGATCGGGCTGCGCCGTGGTTCTCGGCGTCGTGCCAGGCATGTTCCCTCTATCGTCGTGTGATGGAAACCCAAGTCGAAGGCGTGCGTCAGCCGTTCGGCCGTCAGGCAGACATCCACGATAGCCGAGCGTCGGGGCGCCGTCCAAACTGTCCCTACGACTGCCCCGCTTCGGCTGCTCCGCATCCTTCCCGAGTCATGCGTTGGGGCCCGTCACCTGCCCCGCTTCGGCTGCTCCGCATCCTTCCCTAGCTGTGCCTCAGTATGTGACCTCCACCGCACCGTCCGCGCCGGCCCCGGAGCTCTGAGAGCCGCCGCCGCCGTCGCCGCCGCGGCCGTACCCCTCCGGACTCCCGGCGCCGCCCGGACCGCCCTGTGAGGCGGTCGAACTGTTGCGCGAGGAGCCGTAGTCGGCGTCGCCGCCCGGCGTGAACGTGCCGTTCAGATCGTGGCCCTGCGACCGGCAGCCGCCGGCCCGGCCGCCGAGGCCGGGGAAGCCGCCCGCGCCACCGTCCTCGAACCCGACCGAGCCGGCCGCGCCGCCTCCCCCGCCGGAGGCGTAGACGTAGGTGCTCAGATCGCTGTTCGCGAAGCTGCTGGCGCCGCCTCCGCCGCCGCCGCCACCGCCCGGGAAGACGTCCGTCGCCCCGCGGCCGCCGGGGATGGCCTTGCCGTCGACCACGCTGGCGCCGGCCCCGCCGTTCCCGCCGTGCGGCCCGTGCTCGGTGCGGAAGCCGTTCGCCCCGCCGCCGCCGCCACCGCCTCCGGTCCCTCTATGGCCGTGGCGGCCGTTGGAGCCCTCGGCCTGACCGTTCCGGCCCTCGGCCCCGCCTCCGGCGCCGCCGCCGGGTGTGGCGTCCACCGCGGCGGCGCCCTGCGACGAACCGCGGCCGCCGGCACCGCCGACGACCACGTTGAAGGTCTGGCCCGGGGTCACCGGCAGCACGCACTCCATGATCGAGCCGCCTCCGCCGCCGCCTCCGCCCCACGAGCTGATTCCGGACTGGAAGCTGTCGCCGCCCCCGCCGCCTCCGGCGCCGACCACCTTGACCGTCAACGACGTGACGCCGGCCGGGACGGTGAACGTCCCGTCCTGGGTAAAGGTCTGCGTGCTCGACGCCGACGCCGACGCGGGCGCGGGCGGGGCCCACGCCCCGGCCAGGGCGACCGCGGCGGTTCCGGCGGCTGTGGCCAGGCGCCGGGCGGCGCCAGTCTTCGTTCCCTCACACACGGCGATTCCTCCGATCACGATTCGGCAGTGTCGAAGCCCACTGGACTACCGGTAACCGGTCGCCTTCAAGTCTTAATGCGCCGTATGAGTGTTTTGCCACAAACTGTTCCGAATATTCGGTGTTGGGTGCCGCCGAGGATCCCCTCAAAGGTGTACGGATGATGTCGAATCTTCGTATCCTGCAGAGGAGAAGGACCACCTTGCGCCCTCTCACAAAAACCCGTTCCATGCTGCTGGCGGTCGCGACCGCCGCTCTCGGCCTCACGCCGGCCCCGGCCCGCGCCGACACGTTCGCAGCGCCGCCTACGGTGGTCCAGGTCGTAGCCCACCAAGACGACTCGATCCTGTTCTTCAACCCCGACATCCGGAAGCTGTACGACTTCCCGACCGTCACCGTGTTCCTCACCGCTGGCGGGTCCACCACCGAGGTGGGGCCCGGCCAGGCGTTCGACAGCACCTGCGCATACGGTGAGAGCCGCGACAAGGGGGCCCGGGCCGCGGCCGCCGCGCTGGCCGGGGTGCAAGACCCGACCTGGACCAGGACACCGATGACATTCGCGGGCAAGGTGGCCGAGGAGGACACGCTGGACCAGGCGCCGCAGGTGAAGCTGGTGTTCTTCAAGCTGCACGAGGCCGGCGACGGCAACTACCCCGGCAGCGGGAACCAGCAGGCGGTGCTCGACGATCTCTACCTGCGAGGCGAGACCACCGGCTGGCACGAGTCGACGATGGGGACGATGCCCGACGACGGCGGCTCGGACTGCGAGTCGGAGTACGCCGACCAGACCTACACCAAGGCCGAGCTGACCGCGTCGCTGACGGCCCTGTACGAGCACTACAACGCGACGGTCGTCTACGGCATGGACGCGCACCGGTTCGCCAGCGATCCCGGCAACTCCGACCACCTGGGCGCCGGCGGCTTCACCCTGGACTCGGTCGCGGCCTACCACGGCCCCGGCGGCGATCACCACGTCGTGCTGCGGTCGTACCAGGACTACGACATCAGCAACGAACAGGCGGACGTCGACGCCTACAACTCCGGGCTCAAGCACAACGACTTCCTGAGCTACCTGGGCCCGGACCGCGGCGACATCCCCGGTCAGTACCACGGGCTCTTCGACACCTCGCCGGATCCTGACAACTCGTTCTACACGCCGTTCTACAGCCGCCAGTACTCGCGCTGGCCGAACGGCGCGGTCTGGACCGGGCAGGACGCGAACGGCCGGCTCACCGCCTTCGCCGTGGCGGACAGCCAGATCCAGGTCTGGACCGAGAGCGCGCCCGGCTCGTGGACCGGCCCGGTGCCGCTGCCCGGCGGCACCGGGATGGCCGCGACGCTGGCGGTGACCCGGGATCCCTCCGGCATGCTGCGGGTGACCACGATCCGGCTGGCGGACTATCAGGTGATGACGGTCGTGCAGACCGCGCCGGGGTCCTGGGGGCCCTGGACCTCCCTGGGCAACCCGAACCCCGAGGACCCCACGCTCGTGGGCGACCCGGCCACGCTGACCGAGTCGAACAACAACGTCACCGTGTTCGTCCGCAACCGGGGCACCGGGGTGAGCGCCAAGACCCTGAACCCCGGCCAGTCCTGGCCGGACGAGTGGGCCGACCTCGGGGGCTGGCAGGTGCGCAACGATCTGGCCGTGGGCCGGGCCGGCAGCGGTGCCGGGGAGCTGTTCGCCCCGGCCGGAAGCGGCATCCTGCACTGGAAGCAGAACTCGTCCGCGCTCTGGGCCCAGGACTCCGGACCGCTGACCTCGACGGTGCTCGGGAAGGTCCAGGTCTCCATGGCGAACAACGCCGACGGCCGGGCGGAGATCTTCTACGTGAACCCCGACAACCCTGTGGTCGCCACCCAGTGGACCCAGGCCGACGGCGCGTGGACCGGTTCGCCTGGACTACTCGCCAACAGTCCGAACACCCTGGAGAGCGTCGCGGCGGCGGTCCCCGGCGACGGGCGGATCTCGCTCGCGGTCCGCAACGCCGGAGGCGGGGTCAGCATGGTGTCGCAGACCGGCCCGAACGTCGGGTTCTCGAACACCTGGCCGGACCTGGGGAGCGTCATCGTCGGAGCGCCGGCGCTGACCGTGGACTCCACCGGGCGGCTGGTGGTGCTGGCCATCGAGCTGGACGGGACCCTGCACGTCAACCGGCAGACCGCGGCCGGCACGGACAGCCCGTTCGGCGGGTGGCAGCTGGCCGGGAGCTGAGCCCGCGCGAGCCCGTCCGAAGCGAGCGGGCCGTCGCCCGGCAGATGCCGGGCGACGGGCCGCTTTCGTTGAGGCTGAGCCGGTCAGCCGGTCGTCACCGCTGGTACGGGTCGTCCCGGAACTGGCGCACGTCGATCATCCCGGTGTCGAAGAAGCCGGTGGCCTCCGGCTGCCCCTGCTGCTGGCCGGGGTGGGTCTGGTGCGAGGGGTGCTGGCCCTGCTGCTGCGCGTACGGGTCCTCCTGCTGGTAGGAGGGGTACTCGCCGGTGTGGTAGCCCTGCTGGTCGTACTGCGCGCCGTAGGGCTGGACCGGGTACGGCACCGCCGCCGGGTCCGCGTAGTTGTACGCGCCGTTCTGGTCCTCGTAGCCGTAGCCGACCGCGACCGGGGCCGGCTGCTGGTACTCCTGCGGCGGGTAGTCCTGGGAGAAGTCCGGCCGCTGGAACACCCCGCTCATGTCCGCCTGCGCGAACTCCCGGGACAGCTCCGGCTCGGGCAGCCCGTACGAACCCGGGTTGTAGGCGTCCTCCGGCTGCGCGTACGCGGCCTCCTGGTACGCG
This sequence comes from Catenulispora subtropica, assembly GCF_039531675.1. Classification (NCBI taxonomy): domain Bacteria; kingdom Bacillati; phylum Actinomycetota; class Actinomycetes; order Catenulisporales; family Catenulisporaceae; genus Catenulispora; species Catenulispora subtropica. Next base: position 48,265 of record NZ_BAAAQM010000023.1, on the reverse strand, counting down.
GCTTCCTGGTACGCCGAGGTCTCCTGGTAGGACGAGGTCTCCTGGTAGGACGGCGCCTCCTGGTAGGAGGGCTGGTTCTGGTAGCCGTTCTGCTGCTCGTACGCCTCGTCGGTGTACTGCGGGTACTCGCCGGTGTTGTAGTCGCCGCGGGAGCCCCCCTCGCGCGGATAGCCGGCGCCGACGTGGTCGTCGCGCTCGGAGAAGTCGTACTCCGGCCGGGTCGCGGCCTCGACCGCGTCCTGCTCCAGGACGTGCTGGCCCAGCTCCTCCATCGGGTCCTTGCCGGCCATCTTGGCCCGGCCCCGGCCCACCGCCTGCAGCGTCTTGGTGAGCACCACCTCGAAGTTGGCGAGCTTGTCGTCGACGTAGTTGTCGGCGTCCTCGCGGATGCGCCGCGCCTCCTCCAGAGCGGCCCCGCGGATCCGCTCGGCCTCCCGGCCCATCTCGGTGCCGGACAGCATGCTGCCGCGCTCGCGCCGGGCGGCCTCGATGTGCTCGGCGGCGTCCCGGCGGGCCTGGGCTATCACCTCTTCGCGCTCGGCCACCAGGCGCCGCGACTCCGCCAGCTCCTGGGCCAGGCCCTCGGCGAGCTCGTGCAGTATCTCCATCACCTCGGCGCGGTTGATCACGCACGAGGCGGACATGGGGACGGCCTTGGCGTTCTCCACGATCTGCGCCAAGTCCCCGACCATCTGCTCCAAGCGGTCGCTCGTGGCCACTTCTCACACGCTCCTTCGGCGGCGCGGGACCGCCCCGTCTGTCGGCATCCGATCGGTTTCTGCTTCCGTCCCGCGCACGGGTTTCAGCGCAAAGGCTACGCGGACTTGGCCTTGCGTTCAGCCAGACGGTCGGTGAGGGCCGAAAGCACCAGGTCGGGGACCAGTCCGGAGACGTCCCCGCCGAGCGCCGCGACCTCCTTCAGGAGCGAGGAGGACAGGTAGCTGTACAGCGGGTTGGAGGCCACGAACAACGTCTCGATGCCGGCCAGCCGGTGGTTCATGTGCGACATCTGGAGTTCGTACTCGTAGTCGCTCACCGCGCGCAGGCCCTTCATGCTGGCGCGGATCCCGTGCCGGGCGCAGAAGTCGACCAGCAGGCCCTCGATCGGCTCGACCCGCACGTTGCCGTAGTCGGCGGTCACCCGGCGCACCAGGTCCATGCGCTCGTCGACGGTGAACAGGCCCCCGGCCTTGCCGGCGTTCACCCCGACCGCCACGAACACCTCGTCGAACAGCTGCGAGGCGCGGCCGATGATGTCCAGGTGTCCGTTGGTGATCGGGTCGAAGGACCCGGGACAGACGACGCGGCGGATGACGGGCTCGGCCATGTTCACTCCGGCTGTTCGAGGGGTCCGGTGGGGGGCGCGCCGCGAACGTACCAGACCGCGAAGTTCATGCGGGCCTCCCCGTAGCTCTTGCTCCGCGTCGCCTCATAACCCGGTGGCCAGGGGAAATCGGCGTCCCGCGAGGAACGTTCGAGGACGGCGACGGCGTCCGGGGCGAGCCAGCCGCCCTCGCCGAGGGCTGTGAGGATGGTCACCACGGCGGCGTCGGGTACCGCGTACGGGGGATCCAGCAGGACCAGGTCGAACGGGGCTTCGGCGGGCGGCGCCGCGGCGGCGGCGCGCTCGGCGCGGTCGGTGACGACGCGGGCGCCGGGCAGGCCGACGGTGGCGACGTTCCTGCTGATCAGCTGGGTGACCCGCCGGTCGGCCTCGACGAGCAGGACCGCTCGCGCCCCGCGCGACAGCGCCTCCAGGCCCAGGGCGCCGGAGCCGGCGAAAAGGTCGAGGACGGACAGTCCGGACAGGCCGCCGAACTCGGCCTCGAGCGCCGAGAACAAGCCTTCGCGGGCCCGGTCGCCGGTGGGGCGGGTGCCGTCGCCGGGCGGGACCGCCAGGCGGCGGCCACGGGCGGCTCCGGCGATGATGCGGGTCATGGGTGACGGGGCTTTCGGTCGATCGAGCTGGCGGTCCGGGAGTCGGCCTTCGAGCCGGCCGGCGAGCTGTCCGGCAGGCGGCCGGTTCTCAGGTCTTGCCCAAGTATTCCGCGCGCTCGGTGTCCAGCAAGGCGGCCACCGTCCCGGCGAGCGCGGGATGCCCGGCGAGCTCCGGGTCCGCCGCGACCAGCGGCGTGGCCTCCTCGCGGGCGGCGCGGATGACGTCCTCGTCCTCGATGACGCTGAGGAGCTTCAGCGAGGAGCGGTAGCCGGACTGCGAGGCGCCGAGGACGTCGCCCTCCTTGCGCAGGGCGAGGTCGATCTTCGACAGCTCGAAGCCGTCGAGGGTGGAGGCGACGGCCGCCAGCCGCTCGCGGGCCGGGCTGCCCTCGGGCGACTCGGTGACCAGCAGGCACAGGCCGGCCCACTGTCCCCGGCCCACCCGGCCGCGCAGCTGGTGCAGCTGCGACACGCCGAAGCGGTCGGCGTCCATCACCACGATCACGGTGGAGTTCGGGACGTTCACGCCGACCTCGATGACCGTGGTGGCGACCAGGACGTCCAGCTCGTGCCCGGCGTAGGCGCGCATCACGGCGTCCTTCTCGTCCGGCGCCAGGCGACCGTGCAGCACGCCGACGCGGAGCCCGCGCAGCGGGCCCTCGGCCAGTCGGGCCGCCACGTCGACCACGGCCAGCGGCGGGCGCTGCTGGCCGGGCTCGGAGACGAGGTCGGAGCCGTCGTCGGCGACCTCGTCGGCCTCGCCGATGCGCGGGCAGACCACGTAGGCCTGGTGACCCGCCGCCACCTCCTCGCGGATCCGCTCCCAGACGCGGGTGAAGTGCGACGGGTGCTCGTGCGCGGCCACCACGTGGGTGGCGATCGGCGAGCGGCCGGCCGGGAGCTCGGACAGGATCGAGGTCTCCAGGTCGCCGAAGACGGTCATCGCGATGGTGCGGGGGATCGGTGTCGCGGTCATGACCAGGACGTGCGGCGGGTCCTCGCCCTTGGCGCGCAGCGCGTCGCGCTGCTCGACGCCGAACCGGTGCTGCTCGTCGATGACGACCAGGCCGAGGTCGGCGAACTGGACGCGGTCCTGGATCACGGCGTGCGTGCCGACCACGATGCCGGCCGCGCCGGAGGCCGCGTCCAGCAGGTTCTGCCGGCGCTCCTTCGCGTTCTGCGACCCGGTCAGCAGGGCGACCTTGACCTGCTTGCGTCCGGGTTCGGCGACCGGGATCTCCGAGAACAGGTCCGCCGGCACGTCGGCCGCCGCGCCCAGCATCTGCACGATGGAGCGGTGGTGCTGCTGCGCCAGCACTTCGGTGGGGGCCAGCAGCACGGCCTGGCCGCCGGCGTCGGCCACCGCGAGCATGGCCCGCAGCGCGACCATCGTCTTGCCGGAGCCCACGTCGCCCTGCAACAGCCGGTGCATCGGGTGCACGGAGGCCAGGTCCCGCTCGATCTCCTCGCCGACCTGGCGCTGCCCGGCGGTGAGCTGGAACGGCAGGGCGTCGTCGAAGGCGTCGAGCAGACCGCCGGGGACCCGCTTGCGGGGCTTGGCCGGCAACGCCTTGAGAGCCTCCCGCCGCTGGGCCAGCACCACCTGCATGGGCAGCGCCTCGTCCCACTTCAGGCGCTTGCGGGCGACGGCGATCTCCGGCCAGTCGTCGGGGCGGTGGATCCGGCGGAGGGCCTCGGTCAGCGGGAGCAGCCCCTGGCGGGCCCGCACCGGCCGGGGCAGCGGGTCGTCCTCGGGGTCGGCGTCCAGCTGGTCCATGACCATGCGGACGCAGCGGGCGATCTTCCAGGACGGCAGGCCCCCGGACGCCGGGTAGAGCGGGATCAGCTCGCCGGCCCAGTTGTCGACGTCGGTGTCGCCGGCCTCGTCGGAGTCCGCGTCCAGCTTGGCGAACTCCGGGTTCGTCATCTGGATCCTGCCGTGGTACTCGCCGACCTTGCCGGCGAACATGCCGAGCATCCCGGGCTTCAGGGCGTTGGCCGCGCGCGGGTTGAAGAAGGTGATCTCCACGGCGGTGTCGGCGGAGTCCCGCACCTCGATGGTCAGCATCTGGCCGCGCCGGGCCGCCATCGCCCGCCGGCTGACCTTGGTGACCTGCGCCACGATCGTGGCCTCGGTGCCCGGCTCGAGCTCGGACAGCTCGGTCAGCTGCCCGCGCTTGACGTACTTGCGCGGGTAGTGGCGCAGCAGGTCGTTGACGGTCTCCAGGCCCAGGGCGGTGCGCAGCACCTTGGCGGTGCGGTCGCCGACCGCCTTGGTCAGGGGCACGTCCAGGCGGATGCCCATGGCTCGGACACCTCCGGGGTCACTCGACGCCGATCAGGAGCGGGTAGCCGGTCCGCCCGCCCTCGTACACCACGACATCCACGACCGGATGGCGTTCCCGCAGACGGTCGGCGACGGCCTCGGACATCCCCGGCTCGGCACCGTCCCCGACCACCAAGGTCACCATCTCACCGCCCGCCGACAACATCCGCTCCACCACCGAGGCCGCGGCCGTCGCCTGGTCGTCCTCGATCAGCGCGACGTCGTTCTCGACGTGCCCCATGACCTGCCCGGGACGGCACACCCCGGCCATCGTCCAGGCCTCGGTGGCGGCCACCTCGATCGCCCCGTACCGGGTGGCCCCGGCCGCGGCGGTCATGGCCACCACGTCGGCGTCGAAGCGCCGGGCCGGCTCGTGCACCGCGAGCGCCGCTATGGCCTGCACGGTCACCTTCGCCGGCACCGCCGCCACGCGGACCGGCGGATGGCCGGGGTACCGGCCGGCCGACAGCCGCTCGGCCACCGCGGCGGCCACGACGGCCGTCTCGGCCCCGTTGGGCAGCAGCACCACCTCGGCCGCCCGGGTCGCCGCCACGGCCCGCTCGAAGTCGGCGGCGCTCGGCGGCCGCTCGGCGGTGGCCCGCAGCACGTACGCCCCGGACTCCTCGAACAGCGCGGCGACGCCCTCGCCGTACGCGACCGCGACCACGGCCCGCGTCGGCCGCGTCACCGGCACCCCGGCCCCGGCGACCGCCACCGGCACCTCGGCATGCGGCGCGGGCTGCGAGGCCAGGTGCGTGATCTTGATGTCCCGCGGCCGCCCGGCGGCGAGCCCGGCTTCCACGGCGAACCCGGCGTCGTCGACGTGCACGTGGACCCGCCACAGCCCCTCGCCGCCGACGACCACCAGGCTGTCGCCGCCGCCGCGCTCACAGAACTCGTCGAGCTCGCGCCGCAGCCCGGCGACCGCGGCGTCGGACGCCTCCAGCAGGTAGATGACCTCGTACTCGGGCTCCGGCCGCGCCGCCGGGACGGGGTCCACGACGCGGGCCGCGCCCACGGCGGCCAGGCGGCGCTGCCGGAACGCCCCGCGCGGATCGACGCCCCCGGTGTAGGCGGCCAGCGTCTCCAGGATCACGACCAGGCCGAGGCCCCCGGCGTCGACCACGCCGGCCTGGCGCAGGACGTCGAGCTGTTCGGGGGTCCGGGCCAGCGCCACCCGGGCGCCGGCCGCCGCGGCTTGGGCCACGTAGGCGAGGGAGTCGTTGGCCGTGAGGGGACGCGGGGGGCCGGGCGCCGCCGAACCGGGATCCACCGCTTCGACCACGACGTCCGCGGCAACACCATGAACTTCGGCACCGCCAGCCGCATGACCAGCAGAGGCATCAGGCGACTCGGCGACCGAGCCGCTAGCGGAGCCACCGGCCGAACCGTCGAGCGAACCACCAGTGGGGCCACCGCCAGAGCCACCGGCCGAACCACCGGCCGACGGCAGGTCCCGCAGTCCCGCAGCACCCGCAGCCCGCCCCTCCGCCAGCTCTCCGATCGCCACCACAGCCGCCGAGGCCGCCTCCGCCGCCGCCCCCGCCACTGACAGGATCGTCCCGGCCGCCGGGCGCGCCACGGCGTCGTACGCCGACGCGGCGGCCGCCGGCAGGCCCGCGGCCAGGGCCGGGCCGTCGACCGCGGGGCCGGTGTAGCGGGCGTTGGCGGCGCCGCGCAGCAGCTGGCTCAGGATCACGCCGGAATTGCCCCGGGCGCCGAGCAGGGCGCCGTGGGCCAGGGCCTGGAGGGCCTCCGGGACCGACGGCGCCGGCCCCGGTGCGGCCAGGCGGTCGTCGAGGGCGCGGCAGGCCGCCTCGAAGGTGAGGTACATGTTGGTGCCGGTATCGCTGTCCGCGATCGGGAAGACGTTGAGGGCGTCGATCTCCTCGCGGTGCCTTCCCAGCACCGCCAGCGCCGCCCCGGCCCAGCGGCGCAGGGCGCCGGCGTCGACGGGGGCCGCGGCCGGGGACGGCGGCGGCTGGGGGGCGGTGGGGGGCATGGCGGCCAGGGTACCGCTGTCGCGCCCGGGGATCCGCGCGATGGTGCGGCATCGGATACGGCGCCGCGAAGCAGCACCTCGACGGGTGGTGGTGGGAGACGGGCGGGCGGATTGGCGTCACGGCCCCCGCTTCGGCTACTCTGACCAGGTTGCCAGGACGGGCTCCGCCCCCTGGCCGTGGAACCTGCCCGCCGACGACGGCGGGACTCAAGCAAGCACGCAGCCGCAGGATCAGTTCCCCCCACCGGCAGCGTCAACGACTCGGTAGAGGTGAATCGAAGTGGCTGCCAACTGCGACGTGTGCGGCAAGGGGCCGGGCTTCGGCCACAACATCTCGCACTCGCACCGCCGGACCAAGCGGCGCTGGAACCCGAACATCCAGACCGTGCGCGCGGTGGTGAACGGGACCCCGAAGCGAGTGAACGCCTGTACCTCCTGCATCAAGGCGGGCAAGGTCGCGCGCTAAGCGGCTCAATGCCGGGCGGTAACCGCCCGACAACGTGTGACACCCTCGAACCGCAGGTCAGCCCGGCAAGGGCGGACCTGCGGTTCGTCGTGTTCAGCGAACCGTAAGCCTCGGGACCGCGACTGTGTCAGTACCGCGTGTCACGATGGAGTGCATGACCCTCATCACGGTGGACGATGCCGTCGAGTACATCTCGGGCATCTGTTTCAAAACCGGCCCGCCGAGCCGGGTCGGCGTGGAGCTGGAGTGGTTCCCCCGAGACGCCCGCCGCCCGGGGCACCTGCCCGAGCGGGAGCGGCTCATCCGGGCCTTCTCGGAGGCGGCCGCGCTGCCGCTGTCCGGGACCCTCTCGATGGAACCCGGCGGCCAGTGGGAGCTCAGCTCCTCCCCCGCCGGCTCGGTCCGCGACCTGATCGCCGCGACGGACCGGGATCTCGCCCTCCTGCGGCGGTCGGCCTCGGAGGCAGGCCTCGAGCTCGTCGGCATCGGCCACGAGCCCGGCCACCCTCCCCGACGCGTCCTCGACCACCCCCGCTATGTCGCGATGGAGCGGTTCTTCGACCGCGACAACGGCTCCGGCCGCGTGATGATGTGCTCCACGGCCTCGATCCAGGTGAACCTGGACGCCGGTCACGAGCACGACGGCCCCGACGGCTACGTCACCCGCTGGCGCCTGGCCCACCGGCTCTCCCCGGTGCTCACCTGGGTCTTCTGCCGGACCGACCGGCCGGCCGTGTGGGCCGCCCTCGATCCGGGCCGCACCCTGGCCCCTCCCCTGGACTCCCCCGACCCGCGCACGGCGTACGCGCAGTACGCGCTGGACGCCAAGCTGCTGTGCGTCCGGCGCCCGGACGGCGCCGACTGGAGCGCACCCCCGGGTCTCACCTTCCGCGAGTGGATCACCGCCGGCACCCTGGACCCCGCCGAGGACCGGGCGCCGACGCTGGACGACCTCGCCTACCATCTGACCACCCTCTTCCCGCCGGTCCGGCCGCAGGGGCACCTGGAGCTCCGGGTGCTCGACGCGCTGCCCGGCGATCTGTGGCGGGTGCCCACCGCGCTCGTCACCGCCTTGTTCCACGACGCCCGGGCGACGGACGACGCCCGGGCCGCCCTCGAACTGACCCCGATCCGGAAAGCCGCCACCGCCTGCTTCGAAGCCGCCCTCGCCGCCCTGCCGCGGATGGACGCGCCGGAGTCGCTGACGGCCGAAGTGGCGCGCTACGCCGAGGAGGAGCTTCCATGACAGCGCCCGTACACGACCCGACCGCCGGAGCCGGAGACCTCGCCGGGCACATAGCCCGCAGCCTGGAACGGGCCCGGCACCGCACCGAGGGCCTGACCGGCTCGGTCGACGACGCCGACCTGGTCCGCCAGCACTCCCCGCTGATGTCGCCGCTGGTCTGGGACCTGGCGCACATCGGCAACCAGGAGGAGCTGTGGATCCTGCGCAACCTGGGCGGCCGGGAGCCGATGCGCCCGGAGATCGACCCGCTGTACGACGCCTTCGAGCACCCGCGCTCCGAGCGGCCGACGCTGCCGCTGCTGCCGCCCGACGAGGCGAGACGGTACGTGCACGAGGTGCGCGGCCGGGTGCTGGACCTGTTGGAGCAACCCCGCTGGGGCGACGCGGAACTGAGCCGGGGCGGCTTCGCCTTCGGCATGATCGCCCAGCACGAGCAGCAGCACGACGAGACCATGCTGATCACGCACCAGCTGCGGATCGGCGAGCCGGCCCTGCACCGTCCGGCCCCGCCGCCGCCCGGGCCCGACGCGCTGGCGCTGCCGCCGGAGGTGTTCGTGGCCGGCGGGCCGTTCACCATGGGCACCTCCACCGAGGCCTGGGCGCTGGACAACGAGCGCCCGGCGCACGAGGTGGACGTCGCGGGCTTCTGGCTGGACACCACCCCGGTCACCAACGGCGCGTATCTGGAGTTCCTCGCCGACGGCGGCTACGACGACCCGCGCTGGTGGTCGCCGGAGGGCTGGGAGCACCGGCGAAGCGCCGGCCTGGTCGCCCCGCTGTACTGGACGTACGAGGACGGCCAGTGGCTGCGCCGCCGTTTCGGGGTGACCGAGCCGGTGCCGGCCGCCGAGCCGGTCGTGCACGTCAGCTTCTACGAGGCCGAGGCCTACGCGGCGTGGAAGGGGCGCCGTCTGCCGACCGAGGCCGAATGGGAGAAGGCGGCCCGGTACGACCCGGCCAGCGGCCGGTCGCGCCGCTACCCCTGGGGCGACGAGGACCCGGAGCCGCAGCACGCGAACCTCGGGCAGGCGCACCTGCAGCCCGCACCGGCCGGCTCCTACGCGGCCGGCGCGGCACCGAGCGGCGCGCGACAGCTGATCGGCGACGTCTGGGAGTGGGTCTCCTCGGACTTCCTGCCGTACCCGGGCTTCGCGGCCTGGCCGTACCGGGAGTACTCGGAGGTCTTCTTCGGCCCGGCCTACAAGGTGCTGCGGGGCGGCTCCTTCGCCGTCGACCCGGTGGCGTGCCGGGGCACCTTCCGGAACTGGGACTACCCGATCCGGCGGCAGATCTTCTCGGGGTTCCGGACGGCCCGCGACGGAGAGCTCTGATGTGCCGGCACCTGGCCTATCTGGGGCCGCCGCAGTCCTTGCGGGCGCTGCTGATCGACCCGCCGCACTCCCTCTTCCGGCAGAGCTGGGAGCCGCGGCGGCAGACGCACGGCGTGGTGAACGCCGACGGCTTCGGCGTCGGGTGGTTCGCCGACGGCGATCCGGAGCCCGCGCGCTACCGCCGGTCCGGGCCGATCTGGGCCGATCCCTCGTTTCCCGACGTCGCGCGGGTGACGCGCAGCGGCGCGGTGCTGGCCGCGGTCCGGGACGCCACGGTCGGCGCGGCCACCGGCACGGAGGCGGCCGCGCCCTACGCCGGCGACGGCTGGCTGTTCAGCCACAACGGCGCCGTCGACGGGTACCCGCGCTCGATGGCGAAGCTCGCCGGGACCGTCCCGGCGGCGGACCTGCTGGAGCTGGAGGCCCGGACGGACTCGGCGTTCGTCTGGGCCCTGATCCGCGCGCGGCTGCGGGAGGGCGCCGGGATGGCCGAGGCGGTCTCCACGGTCGTCGCCGACGTCAGCGCGCTCGCCGGGAGCCGGCTGAACCTGCTGCTCACCGACGGCACGACCATCGTCGCCTCGATTTTCGGCGACTCGCTCAGCGCCCTGACCGGCCCCGGCTTCACCGTGGTCGCGTCGGAGCCGTACGACGACTCCCCCGGCTGGACCGAGGTCCCGGCGGGAGTCCACACCTGGAACACGGAAGGGGCGGTGCAGGCCTGATGAGCGGTATCGAGATCGATCGGCGGCTCCCGGAGGACTTCTTCGCGGCGGCCCTGCGTGACGACGTCCTCAAAGGTCTGACGGCCGATCCCAAGTGGCTGCCGCCCAAGTGGTTCTACGACGCGCGCGGCAGCGACCTGTTCGAGGAGATCACCCGTCTCCCCGAGTACTACCCGACCCGGGCCGAGCGGGAGATCCTCGCCGCCCGCGCCTCCGAGATCGCGGCCCTGACCCGCGCCGAGACCCTCGCCGAACTCGGCTCGGGCTCGTCGAGCAAGACCACGCTGCTGCTGGACGCGCTCCAGGCGGCCGGGACCCTGCGCCGCTACGACCCGATCGACGTCAGCGAGGCCGCGCTGCTGGCGTCCGGCGCCCAGCTCCAGAAGCGCTACCCGGACCTGACCGTCCACGCGGTCGTGACCGACTTCGAGGAGCGCCTGGCGATCCCGGACTCCGAGGGCCCGCGCCTCGTGGCCTTCCTGGGCGGCACCGTCGGCAACCTCCTGCCGGAGGAACGCTCGGTGTTCCTGTCCCGGGTCCGGGCGGGCCTGCGCGCCGGCGAGTGGCTGCTGCTCGGCACGGACTTGGTGAAGGACCCTGACACACTGGTCGCCGCCTACGACGACGCGGCCGGCGTGACGGCGGAGTTCAACAAGAACGTGCTGCGCGTCGTGGACCGCGAACTGGCCGCGGACTTCGATCCGGACGACTTCGACCACGTGGCCCTGTGGGACGCGGAGGCGGAGTGGATCGAGATGCGGCTGCGGGCCCGCCGCTCGCTGCTGGTCCGTCTCAAGGACCTGGACCTCACCGTCTCCTTCGACGCCGGCGAGGAACTCCGGACCGAGATCTCGGCCAAGTTCCACCGCGAGGGAGTCGAGAGGGAACTCGCGGCGGCCGGCTTCGCCCTCCGGCAGTGGTGGACCGACTCCGAGGGCAGGTTCGGGCTGTCGCTCGCGGAAGGGATCTGACCGCGGACGCTTGAGAGATGACGCGAGAAGTCCGGAGCGGCGAGTAGGCAGTCCCGTCTCCCCGGACTTCTCGCGATCTCGGTGAAGAAGCTAGTCGGCGGCCCTTGCGCCCGCCTTGCGCCAAGATCGCACGCGCGGCGCTACCGGCTCAGTGCCGCTCCTGGCCGACCCGTCTGATCCAGGCAGGGCAGCGCGGCCCCGGCTACGATCCCGCCGCACGCGCCCCCGTGCCAAGACTGCCGGTGCCGCGCTGCGGTTTCAGCGCCACCGCCACCCGTGGTCGACCGGCCCGATCCCGGCCCCCAGCGGGAACCCGGCCTTGATCCCGCCGGTGACGTAATCCTTCGCCGTGCGCACAGCCGCCGGGACGTCGTCGCCGAGCGCCAGGCGCGAAGCGATCGCGCTCGCCAGCGTGCAGCCGGTTCCGTGCGTGTGCCGGTTGTCGTGCCGGGGCGCGCGCAGCCACATCTCGGCACCATCCGGGCCGACGAGCAGGTCCACCGACTCCGGCTGGTCGCTCAGGTGGCCGCCCTTGACCAGCACCCACCGCGGGCCGAGCGCCGCGAGGGCTCGGGCGGCCGTGGTCATCTCGTCCTCGCTCGTCACGTCCAGGCCGGTGATCAGCCGCACCTCGTCGAGGTTCGGTGTCACGACCTTCGCCCGCGGCAGCAACTCGCCCCGCAGCGCGTCCAGGGCGTCCGCAGCCAGCAACGCGTCACCGTGCTTGGAGACGCTCACCGGGTCGACCACCACCGGCACCTCCGGCGCCAGCGTCCCGATCAGCCGCGCCACCGCCGACGTCAGCTCCGCGGACGCGAGCATTCCGGTCTTCACCGCGTCCACGCCGATGTCGTCCACGACCGAGCGGAACTGCTGCTCCACCGCCTCGATCGGCAGCGGCCAGAAGTCCTGGACCCCCACCGAGTTCTGCGCGGTGATCGCGGTGAGCGCCGACATGCCGTGCACGCCGAGCGCGAGCATCGTCTTCAGGTCGGCCTGGATGCCGGCGCCGCCGCCGGAGTCGCTCCCGGCGATCGTGAGGACGCGGGGCGGGGCGGAAGCAGCGGACATGCCGATCAGCATAAGAGCTGCGGGGCTCAGTCCCGGAAGTCGACCATGTAGAAGACCTTGTCATAGCGGCGCTCCCCCACCGCGACGAAGTCCGGCAGCCGTCCGTACTCGCGGAACCCGAGGGTCCGGTAAAGGTGCAGCGCGTTGTCGTTGTCGCCGCGCGCGTCGAGCGTCAGGACTTCGATCCCGGCCGTCCGCGCGCTGTCGACCAGGGCGACGGTGAGCAGCCGCCCGACGCCCGCGCCCTGGGCCTCGCGCGCGACCGCGATCTTCTCCAGATCCGCATGCGGACGGTGTGTGGGGCGCGCGTAGCGCAGCCAGTAGCCGAGGCCCACCAGGCGCTCGCCGATGTACGCCAGGAACAGCGCTCCGTCATCGGCCCGGGCCGCGGCGCAGACCTTGTCGAGCAGCTCGACGATCTCCTCGCGGGTCGGCGGCTCCACCCATCCCAGTGCCGCGCCCGTGGTGACCAGATCGGCGAGGATCGCGTGCGCGGCGTCTATGACGGCGTCGTCCACCGTCAGCGTGTCATGGACGGTGACCGTTTCGTCCCCCGCCGTCACGCCATCGCCCAACTCGCCGGGCTGAACCGCTGCGTCAGCTCCACCAGCGCCCGCAACGGCGCCGCGGCCGGTCCGAGCCCTTCGCGCCACCGCGCCTCGACCGTCAGCCGCACCGGCCCCTCCTTCAGATCCAGCATCACCAGGTCCCCGGAATCCAGTTCGGCCTGCACCGAGAACCTCGGCAGCAGGGCGGCGCCGCGGCCGTTCACCGCCAGGCGGCGCAAGGCGTTCAGCGATCCGGTGATCATAGCGATCTTCAACGACGGGCCCACGTCCCGGCCGAACTCGTCGAAGCACTGCCGGTAGATGCAGCCGATCTCGGTCACCAGGAACTCGGAGCGCTTGACGTCGTCGAGGGTCAGCGGGTGGATCGCGGCCAGCGGATGCGAGGGCGCCGTCACCAGCACCACGCGGTCGTAGCCGACCACCGCCGAGGGGCCGTCGTAGCCGGGGCCGCTGTCCAGGGTGAAGACCGCGTCCAGGCGGCCGTCGTTCAGCTCCTCCATCAGCCGGCCGCGACTGCTGACGGTGACCGTGACGTCGGCGGTGTCGGGGCCGCCGGCACCGTGGTCGAAGGCGGTCAGCACCTCCGGCAGCCACTCGTCGGCCAGCGACTGCAACGCGCCGATCCGCAACAGCGGCCGCTGTCCGGAGACGCAGCGGCGCATCTCACCGTCCAGATCGAGCAGGCGCCGCGCGTACGGCAGCAGACGCTGTCCGGCCTCGGTCGGCACGGTGCCGACGCTGGTCCGGTTCAGCACCGGCACGCCGAGGTCGCGCTCCAGGGTCCGCACCTGGTCGCTGACGCTGGACTGCGCGTAGCCGAGCTGCTCGGCGGCCGCGGAGATGCCGCCGGTCTCGACGACGGCCAGGAAGGCACGCAGCTGTCGGGTGTCCATGCCGCCATCATGCCATCGGCTTCTCCGATAGGGAGGCCGCGCAGGGTACGGTGCGGAGACAGAACCGTCGCAGAACTGGGACTTCCAAGGGGTCATGATGGCTCGCTTCGCCGTCGAATACGTCTACACCGCCGACACCGCCAAGCGGGACGAGGTGCGGCCCGCGCACCGCGCGTTCCTCGCCGCCCAGCAGGGAGAGGTGCGGCTGTTGGTGTCCGGGCCGTGGGCCAACGGCACCGGCGCCCTGCTGGTCTTCGAGGCCGAGGACGAGGCGGCGCTGCGGGCGACGCTCGAGCACGACCCGTTCGCCGAGGCCGACCTGGTGAGCCGGGTACGGATCAACGAGTGGACGCCGGTGCTGGGACCGTGGGTGGCGGCCGGCTGACCGCCACCCCGCGCGGGCCGGGGCCCGAGACCCGGCCCGGGCCTCAGATCCGGTACAGAAGCCGTTCGCGCTGGGCGCGGATCGGGTCGAGATACTTGCTGCGCACCTCGTGGTGGCCCGGGTCTTCGGTCCAGGCCCGGTAGGCCTCCTCGTCGTCGAAGTCGGCGACGACCGCCGCGTCCATCGCGTCGTCCGTCAGCCGGGCGTCGCGGTGGAACTCGAAGTGGCGGCGCCGCTCGAACGGCACCTCGGACAAGGCCGCCGCGAAGGCGTCGATCTGGGCCTCGGTGGCTTCGGGGGTGAATTTCAGGAGCAGGATGCTTCGGATCACGCCCCGATCATCGCGCAGGCTCCATCGTTCGCGCCATCGGAGTCTCCGATGGCGCGATCGGAAACCCGGCCTGTCGGGATCACCCCGCGGACGGCCACCCTCGAGCCATGGCACTGACCGATACCGCCGCGGTTCCCGGGACCCGTCCGGGTCCCCGCCCCGAAGCCCGCCCCGCCCGCCGCCGGACCCGCGCCGCCTTCACCGGCATCGTGGCCGGCAACTTCATGGTCCTGCTCGACGCCTCGATCCTGAACGTCGCGCTCCCCGACGTCCGCACCGACCTGCACGCCTCGGCCGCCGCGCTGCCGTGGACCGTCGACGCCTACACCGTGGTGTTCGCGGGGCTGATGCTGGCCTCCGGCGCCGTCGCCGACCGGTGGGGCGCGCGCCGGGTGTACCAGACCGCGCTGGCCCTGTTCGGCCTGATATCCGTGTTCTGCGCCTCGGCTCCGAACGCCGGCGTGCTCATCGGCGGCCGCGCGCTGCTCGGCGGGGCGGCGGCCGGCATGGTCCCGGCCTCGCTGGCGCTGCTGGCCGGGCTGTACCCGGACATGAAGGAGCGCGCGAAGGCGATCGGCGCGTGGGCCGGTCTGTCGTGCATCGGCCTGGCCGTCGGGCCGGTGCTCGGCGGGGCCCTGGTCGCGGCCGGCGGCTGGCGGCTGGTGTTCCTGGTGAACCCGCCGATCGCGCTGGCGTCGTGGTTCCTGGCCCGCGGGCTGTCCGCGCACCGTCCCGAGAAGCCGCGGCAGTTCGACCTCGCCGGGCTGGCGCTGTTCACCGTGGGTCTCAGCACCCTGACCTACGGCCTGGTCGACGCGGGCACCGAGGGCTGGTCCCGGCCCGCGCCGGCGGTGGCGCTGGCGGCGGCCGCCGTCGCGTTCGGCGCGGTCGCGGTGGTCGAACGCCGGGTCGCGGCACCGGTGCTGCCGCCGGATCTGCTGCGCCTGGGCCGGATCCGCGCCAACCTGGTCGCGGCCGTGGCGGCGAACTACGTGTTCTACGGCCTGCTCTACACGCTGACGCTGTGGCTGGAGAACGTCCGGGGCCTGAGCCCGATCACGACCGGCGTCGCGTTCCTGCCCCTGATGCTGCCGATGTGTGTGCTGCCCTTCTTCACCAGCCGCCTCGCGCACCGTTTCGGCGCCCGTCCGCTGATCCTGCTGGCCCTGGTGGCCGACATCGCCGTCGGCGCGGTCCTGGCCACCGTCGGCCCGCACACCTCGCTGGCCGTGGTGATCGGCGCGCAGCTGTTGCTGGCCGTCGGCACCACTCTCGCCATCCCGTCCATCACCGCCGACATGGCCGTGGCCACCCCGCAGCGGTTCGCCGCCACCGGCCAGGGCGCCCTGAACGCCGCCCGGCAGGCCGGCTCGGCTCTCGGCGTCGCGGTCCTCGGCACCCTGGCCGGTGTGCACGCGGCCGGGATCGCCCTGGCCGTCGGGGCGCTCGCGGCGCTGGCCCTGACGGGGATGACGCGGCGGAGCGCGTGAGCCGTCCCTCGGGGGTGAGATCAGTACTTGCCGAAGTGGCTGAACCCGCCGGGGCCGTCCCACGGCTTCCCGTCGACGGTCACCGCCGGCGGGCCCGCATGGACCGAGCCGATGCGGCGCCAGCCGGCCGGGAGCGGGGCGTCGGGGGCGAAGGTCGCGACCAGCGCGTGGTCCTCGCCCCCGGTGAGGACCTGGTCCAGCCGCAGACCGGGGGCGATGGGCACCAGGGCGCTTTCGACGTCGACCGCGACGCGGCCGGCCACCGCCAGGTGCTCCAGGTCGGCGAGCAGGCCGTCGCTCACGTCGAGCATGGCGGTGGCGCCGGCACGGGCCGCCTCCGGTCCGGCGGCGTAGGGCGGGGCGGGGCGGCGGTGGGCCAGCAGGAAGTCCGCTTCACTCCCGCCGGGCCCCGCTTCACCCGCGCCGGGAGAACCGGCCGCGAGCAGTTCCAGTCCGGCCGCCGACCAGCCCAGGCGCCCGGCGACGCACACCGCGTCCCCGGGGCGCGCGCCCGAGCGCAGGACCGGAGCGCGGCCCTCGAGCGTGCCGAACACCGTCACCGAGATCGTGATCAGGTCGCCGCGGACCAGGTCGCCGCCGGCCACGACGGCGCCCAGCGGGGCGCACTCGGCGGCGACGCCGTCGGCGAACTCCTCGACCCAGGCGACCGGCAGGTCGCCGGGCAGCACCAGGGACAGCAGCAGGGAGGTGGGGACGCCGCCCATCGCGGCGATGTCGGAGAAGTTCTGGGCCGCCGCCTTGTGGCCGACGTCGCGGGCGCTGGACCAGTCGCGGCGGAAGTGGCGGCCCTCGAGCAGCAGGTCGGTGCTGGTGACCAGACGGCCGTCGGGGATGGCCAGCACGGCGGCGTCGTCGCCGGAGGGCACCAGCACCTCGCCTCCGGCGGGGCCGGGTTCGGTCAGGGGCAGGCGCGCCTGGATCCGGGCGATCAGCCCGAACTCGCCGACGTCGTCGATCGTCTCCACGGCGCAACCGTAACGCGGACGGTCCGTCGGCAACTCGATCGGGTGAACCGTTACGGCCCGCCCAGCGGGCATGGACTCCCGGAATGTGGGAAGCGCAGGGTACGGTGGCGTTTCCGACAGGAGGAGGACACGTGGTTCAAGCGTACATCCTGGTCCAGACCGAGGTGGGGAAGGCGGCCGCCGTGGCGCAGGCGATCACCGATCTGGAAGGCGTCACCACCGCCGAGGACGTGACCGGGCCCTACGACGTGATCGTCCGCGCCGAAGCCGAGACCATGGACGAGCTGGGTCGGCTGGTGATCGCCAAGATCCAGGTCATCGAAGGCATCACGCGCACGCTGACCTGCCCCATCGTGCACTTCAAGTGATGTGGTAGACCGTACCCCGTGGGAACGAGGGGTCCGGTGGACAAGACGACCAACAGGTGGATACCGGCCGCGGCTGTGTCGACAGCCGCGGTTTTGGCGTGCGCGGGAGCGGTGTGGGGGGACCACGTGTCCCGCGCCGGCGCGGTCGGCGTCGCCCTGCCGAAGACCTCCGACCCCGCGGTCCTCACCGCCTGCGCGAACCTGGTCCGGGCCCTGCCCGCCGATCTGGAGGGTGCCCACCGGCGCGGTGCGGCCGGCACCGACGCCCACGTGAAACAGCGCGCCGTGGCCTGGGGCTCCCCCGCCACGACCCTGCGCTGCGGCGTGAAGGAGCCCGCGGCGATCACCGTCGGCGGCCCCGACTACACGCCGGACCACAACCGGTACGCGAACATGGGCGACGCCGCGTTCCTCAACTGGTTCATCGACGAACACGAGCACTCCGTCACCTACACCACCACGGACCGGGCGGTCTACGTGGAGGTGACAGTGCCCTTCGACAGCCTCGCCCAGAAGCAGTCCGCCTCCAACGCCCTCATCGACCTCGCGCCGGCGATCGTGAAGACCGTCCCGAACAAGGACGGCGAGTTCGTCGACGACCCGGCCGAGTAGCGGGCCGGGAGCCGCGCCGAGGAGCGGGGCCCGCTACCGCAGCCCGGTCGGCCGCCGCAGCGCCGAGTCGATCAGCCGCGCGATCAGCGCCGGGTACGTCAGCCCCGCCGCCAGCCACATCTGCGGGAACATCGACGTCGGCGTGAAGCCCGGCATGGTGTTGATCTCGTTGACGATGAACCGTCCCGGACCGCCGTCCGCCGACTCCTGGTAGAAGAAGTCCACCCGCGCCAGGCCCTCGCAGCCCAGCGTCTCGAAGACACCGACCGCCTGCTCGCGGATGTCCGCGATCTCCTCCGGGCTCAGCCGCGCCGGGATGTCGACCTCGGTGGTGCCGTCCAGGTACTTGGCCTCGAAGTCGTAGAAGGCGTGCGACCCGGTGACCCGCAGCTCGGCCGGCAGCGAGGCCTCGGGGCGGTCCAGCGGCCCCTCGCCCTCCAGCACCCCGCACTCGATCTCCCGGCCCGGCACCGCCGCCTCCACGAGCACCTTCGGGTCGTGGCGGCGGGCCGTCTCGACGGCGGTGTCCAGGCCCTCGGGCGCGTCCACCTTGGTGATGCCCATCGAGGACCCGGCCCGCGCCGGCTTCACGAACACCGGGTATCCGAGCTCTTCGACGGCCAGCCGCACCGCGGCCCGGCCCTCCTCGGTGGCCCAGTCCCGGGGACGCACGACCTCGTACGGGCCGACCTCGAACCCGGCCTGGGTCAGCAGCCGCTTCATGAACTCCTTGTCCATGGAGACGGCCGACGCCAGCACCCCGGAGCCGACGTAGGGGATGCCGGACAGCTCCAGCAGGCCCTGCAGGGTGCCGTCCTCGCCGTAGGGGCCGTGCAGCAGCGGCAGCACGACGTCCACCTCGCCGAGCGACTTCGGCACCGAGCCGGGCTCGTGCACGGTCAGCTCGCGCGCGGTCGGGTCACCGGCCATGGTGACCAGGTTCGCGCGCTCGGCCGAGGCCGGCAGCCCGATCTCCGGCAGTCTGCCGTCGGCGATCGCCAGGACCGGCCCGGAGCCGTCGGCCGCCTCGGCCAGCACCCACCGCCCGTCGGCGGCGATGCCGATCGGCAGGATCTCGTAGCGGTCCGGCTCCGGCCCGTTGCGCAGCGCGTCCAGAACGGACCCGGCGGTGACGCAGGAGATGGCGTGCTCGCTGGACCGCCCGCCGAAGACGACGGCCACCCGGATCCGCTTCTGATCAGTCATGAGACCAGACACTACCGAAGTCGGAGTAGGGTCCGGACCATGATCTCCAGGGGTGGGGCGGTGCGGGCGGGCCTTCGCGCCTGGTGGGCCCGGGTGTCGCCGGAGCCCGGACCGCAGCGGGCCCTGGTGGCGTCGAGCTTCGTGAACCGGCTGGGGACCGGGATGTTCGTGGCCGTGTCGGCGCTGTACTTCACGCTGATCGTGGGGATCCCGGCGCGGCAGGTCGGCACCGGTCTCACGATCGCGGGCACGGCCGGCCTGCTGGGCTCGGTGCCCGCCGGGATGCTGGCCGACCGGGTCGGGCCGCGGATGGTGCAGCTGGTCACCCTGGGCGTGCAGACCGGCACGATGGCGGCTTTCGTGTTCGTGCACTCGTGGTGGATGTTCACGACGGTCACGGCGCTGGACAAGGTCGCGGACGCCGCGAACAACGCCGCCCGGGGCGCGCTGATCGGCCGGGTCGGCGGCGAGCGCCCGGCCTTGTTCCGGGCCAAGCTGCGCTCCTTCGTGAGCGTCGCGGTGGTGCTGGGGACGCCGGTGGCCGGGATCGCCATCCAGATCGGCACACGCGCCGCCTACGTGACGCTGATCCTGGCGAACGCCGCCAGCTATGTGGTCTGCGCCCTGTTGCTGCTGCGGGTGCCGGAGTATCCGCCGATACCCCGGCCGGCGGGGAGCCGCCGGTTCGCGGCGCTCGCGGACCGGCCCTACGCGGCCTTCGCGGGTCTGAACGGCTTGCTGAGCCTGCAGGCTGTGGTCGTCGCGCTGGTGATCCCGCTGTGGATCACGACGCGCACGCAGGTGCCGCGCACGATGGCCGCCGTGGTGTTCGGGATGTTCTTCGTGGTCGGCGTGCTGCTGATGCAGCCGGTCGGGCGCCGGACCGAGACCGTCGCGCAGGGCGGCCGGGCCCTGCGGACCTCGGGGCTGGCGGTGGCGGCCGGCTGCGCCGTGCTCGCCGTGAGCGCCGAGGGTCCGCGCTGGGCGCAGGCGGCCGTGCTCCTTTTCGGCGCGGCGATCATCTGCGCCGCCAGTGTGTGGGCGCTGGCGGCGGGGTTCTCGTTGAGTTTCGGTCTCTCCCCCGCCCACGCGCAGGGCGAGTATCAGGGCTTGAACCTGCTCGGCCTCGACGCCGCCGCGGCGGTCGGCCCGGCGCTGCTGACCGCGCTGGTCCTGGGATTCGGCGGCCCCGGGTGGTTCGTCCTCGGGGCCGGGTTCGCGGCGGCCGGACTGCTGGGGCCGCCGGTCACGCGCTGGGCGCAGCGCACGCGGCCGGACACCGCCGACGCCGGTGCCGTCGCGGACGCGGCCCCCTCCCTCAGTGCCCGTGCCGCTCGGCCTTCAGCGGCCGGGTCATCAGCTCCTTGAGCATCTCGCCGGGCGAGCGGCCGTCGTGCACGATCGCCACCACCGTCTCGGCGATCGGCATCTCGACGCCGTGCCGGTCGGCCAGCTCCAGCACCGCCTCGCAGGACTTCACGCCCTCGGCGGTCTGCTTCACCTCGGCCTGCGCCTGCTCCAGCGTCAGGCCGCGGCCCAGATACACGCCGAACATCCGGTTCCGGGACAGCGGCGAGGCGCAGGTGGCGACCAGGTCGCCCATGCCGGCCAGGCCGGCGAAGGTGTACGGGTCGGCGCCCAGGGCCGCGCCCAGCCGCGCGGTCTCGGCCAGGCCGCGGGTGATCAGCGTGGCCTTGGTGTTGTCGCCGAAGCCCATGCCGTCGGCGATGCCGACCGCGAGGCCGATGACGTTCTTCACCACGCCGCCGAGCTCGACGCCGGTCACGTCGGAGCCGGTGTAGGTCCGGAAGTACGGCCCGTTCGTCGCGGCCTGCAGCCGCAGCGCCACGTCCTCGTCCCGGCTGGCGACCACGGAGGCGGCGGGCTGGCGGCGGGCGATCTCCGGCGACAGGTTCGGTCCGGACAGCACCGCGACGCGCTCCCGCCCGAAGCCGGTCACCTCGCGGATCACCTCGCTCATGCGCTTGGCGGTCCCGACCTCCAGGCCCTTCATCAGCGACACCAGCACCGTGTCCGGGCCGATCCGGTCGCTCCAGGCCGTGAGGTTCTGGCGCAGGGTCTGGGCCGGCACGCTCAGAAACGCGAACTCGGCCCCGGCCAGCGCCTCGGCCGGATCCGTGGTGGCCCGCACCGCCTCGGGCAGCCGGACGCCCGGGAAGTAGTCGGGGTTCTCGTGGGCGGCGTTGACGGCGGCGATCTGGTCCGGCCGCCGGCCGACCATCACGATCTCGTTGCCGGCGTCGGCCAGGACGATGCTCATCGCCGTGCCCCACATCCCGGTGCCGAAGACGGCGCAACGCCTCATGCGGTGTCGACCTGCTTTCCGATCTCGTCCTCGCCGGCCCCGTCGGCCCCGGCGCCGCTTTCAACGACCGCCGCGCCGTCGTCGTTCCGGCGGCCGGTACCGTTTCCGCCGCCCCCGCCGAAGCGGCTCCCGTCGCCGTTCTCCGGCACGAACCGCACCGCCGGCGGCTCCTCGCCGCGCAGCTTCGCCAGCAGCTCGGTGATCGCGTCCATGATGCGGTCGGTGGCCGCCTTCACGGTCTCCGGGGTCGTCGGCAGCGCCCGCAGATCGTCCAGGTCCACCGGAGGCCCGGCCAGAATCACCATCCGCTTCCGCGGCAGCAGGTGCGGCCGCCTCTCGGTGTAGGCGAGGATCTCCTGCGGCCCCCACTGCGCCACCGGGATCACCGGACAGCCGGTGGTCAGCGCGATCCGCGCGGCACCGCTCTTCGCCGCCATCGGCCACAGGCCGGGATCGCGGGTGATGGTGCCCTCCGGGTACACCGTCACCGCCTCGCCGGCCTCCACCGCGGCGATCGCGTCCCGCAGGGCGTTCGCCGCGTCGGCGGTGTCCCGGTAGACCGGGATCTGCTGGGCCGCCCGCAGGACGCTCCCGACGAACTTGTTCTTGAACACCCCGGACTTGGCCAGGAACCGCGGGATCCGCCCGTTGCCGTAGACGAAGTGCCCGAACGCCAGCGCGTCGACGTGCGACAGATGGTTGGCCGCGATGACCACTCCGCCGGTCTTCGGGATGTTCTCGCCGCCGCGCCAGTCCCGCTTCATCAGCAGCCTCAGCAGCGGCACCATGACCACGGCGATGAAGCGGAACGCCGGGCCTTGCTTCCTGGGCGGCCGGTAGGGGGTGGTGGAGGGCATCCCCCAAGTGTTCCCGAGTGCGGGGCGTCGGAACAAGTAGCGGGGTCCGCGCCCCGGCATGACAGGATCAAGGCATGCCCCGGTCAGCCCCTTCCGACGAGACACCCTGGTGCCTGGTGGTTCCGGTGAAACGGCTGGGGCGAGCCAAGAGCCGCCTCATCGGTGCGGACGTGCCGCCGGAGCTCCGGGAACGACTGGCCCTGGCGTTCGCCACCGACGCCGTCACCGCCGCCCTGTCCGCCACCCGGGTCGCCGGCGTCCTGGTGGTGACCGACGATCCCACGGCCGCCGCCGTCCTCGGCGCCCTGGGCGCGAAGATCGTGCCGGACGCGCCGGACGCCGGATTGAACGCCGCATTCGCCTTCGGTGCCGGAACCGCCCGCCGAATCCACGGCGACGGAATCGGCGTCGCCGCCTCGGCGGCGGATCTTCCGGCATTGCGCGGTGCCGAACTGGATATCGCTCTGGCGCGCGTCGCCGGCGACAAGCGCCATTTCATCGCCGACGCGCACGACATCGGCACCACCATGCTTTTCGCGCCGCCCGGCACGGATCTGGACCCCCGTTTCGGCGGCCCGTCGCGCGCCGCCCACACCGCCAGCGGAGCGGTGGAGCTCCCCGGGACGGACATCAGTTCGCTGCGACGCGACGTCGACACTCCCGCCGACCTCGTCGACGCGCTCCGCCTGGGCGTCGGTCCGGCCACCGCGGCGGTCTGGGCCGCGGGAAATCGGGCGGCTTCCGGTGTATAAACGGTCCGTGACGCGCACAGAGGTCCAAGGCACCGCTCGGGTTTTCGATCCGGCCACCCGCAGCGGCACGGTGCTGCTCGACGACGGCACCGAACTCGCCTTCGACACCGCCGCCTTCGACGCCGGCGGGCTCCGGCTGCTGCGCCTGGGCCAGCGCGTGAAGATGCGCCGGGACGACGCGGGGCGGATCGTCGCGCTGACGCTGGTGACGCTGCCGCTGCCGCTGCCGTAGCCGGCCGTCTCGGCCGCGACCACGACCGCGACCTGGCCGGGCCGGGCCGGGCCGGGCCGGGCCGGGAAGCGCAACGCCCCACAAACAAGCCGCAACGCACGAGGCGGTGCCCCGGTCACCCGGGACACCGCCTCGCACCGATGCTTCGCGTCACCGAAGCACCGTTTCACTCACCCTTCCGCCACGGACCACCTCACTGATCCATCACGGACGACCACTCGTGTCGGTCAGCGCTTCGCCGCGGTCTTCTTGGCGGGCGCCTTCTTCGCGGTGGTTCGCTTGGCCGGCGCGGACTTCTTCGCCGGCGCCTTGGCGACCTTCTTGGCGACCGGCCGAGCCGCCGCCTTCTTCGCCGGCGCCGCCTTCTTGGCCGGCGCCTTCTTCGCGGTCGCCGCCTTCTTCGCCGCCGCCTTCACGACGGTCGCCTTCTTCGCGGCGGCCTTCTTGGCGGGCGCGGCCTTCTTCGCCGGAGTCGCCTTCTTCGCCACGGTCTTCTTGGCGGCGGTGGCCTTGGTGGCCGTCTTCTTCGCCGGGGCCGCCTTCTTCGCGGCCGCCTTCGTCACAGTCTTCTTGGCGGCGGTGACCTTGGTGGCCGCCTTCTTCGCCGGAGCCGCCTTCTTCGCGGTCGCCGCCTTCTTCGCGGTGGCCTTGGCCGCCGCCGGCGCCTTCTTCTCGCCGTTGACGATGTCCTTGAAGCCCTGGCCGGCCTTGAACTTCGGCGCCGAGGACGCCTTGACCTTCACCGACTCGCCGGTGCGCGGGTTGCGGGCGGTGCGAGCCGGACGCTTGACCTTCTCGAAGGAGCCGAAGCCGGTGATGGAGACCTTGGTCCCCGAGGCGACCGACGCCACGATCGCGTCCAGCACCGCGTCGACGGCGTCCCCGGCATCCTTCTTGCTCGCACCGAGCTTGTCGGAGACGGCCTCGATCAGCTGGGCCTTGTTCATGTCTACCTACCCTTGGGGCTGTTGGTACGTCTTGAGCCTGATTTCGGCCGTACGTCGCAAGCTTGCTCCGTATCAGAACCAATCGCACCGTATGGGGGCGCCAGAGGGCGAATCAAATACCTAGGGGTTAAATCACCCTTGTGTCGCAGTGTTTTTCCCAGAAGGGGTGTCTGCGGGGGCTGAAACGGCCCCGGGGACGAGCACCGACAACTCGTTGAAGAAAGCTTCCAGCCGGTGTGCCGCGATCGTCACGTCGTGGCGTGCCAAAGCGGTGATGGCGAGCACCCGCTTGGTGAGTTCGGCCCGGCGCTGCGCCGGGATCCGCGGATCGCCCAATGCCTTGTGGGCGTCCTTCAGGCGCGCGGCGAACGCCGCGTAACGCGAAGGGCGGGGCCGCGGGGGCAGATCCGATGGCATTCACCAATAGTGCCCCCGGGCCCCGCCCGGGAAAAAACTGATCAAGCAGACTCAGGCCGCGGCGGGCAGCGTCCGCGGCTTGAACGCCGGCCGCTCGGCCTCGAACTCGTCGATCGCCTCAGCGTGCCGCAGCGTCAGGCTGATGTCGTCCAGCCCCTCCAGCAACCGCCAGCGCGTGTAGTCGTCCACCTCGAAGGTGAACACGTGCCCCTCGACGCGCACTTCGCGCGCCTCGAGATCGACCGTCACCTCCGCCTCGGGGTGGTTCTCCAGCAACTTCCACAGCAGCTCGATCTCGTCCTGGTCCAGCACCGCGGTCAGCAGCCCGTCCTTGGCGGAGTTGCCGCGGAAGATGTCGGCGAACCGCGCCGACAGGACCACCTTGAACCCGTAGTCCTTCAGCGCCCACACGGCGTGCTCGCGCGACGACCCGGTCCCGAAGTCGGGGCCGGCCACCAGGATCGACACCCCCTGGTACTGCTCCTGGTTCAGGATGAACTCCGGATCGGCGCGCCAGGCGGCGAACAGCCCGTCCTCGAAACCGCTGCGGGTGATGCGCTTGAGGTACACCGCCGGGATGATCTGGTCGGTGTCGACGTTGGAACGGCGCAGCGGCAGCGCGCGCCCGGTGTGCGTCGTGAACTTCTCCATGATCTCTGGTCTCTCCTAAGCAGCCAGGTCCGACGGGGACGACAGCGTCCCCCTGATCGCGGTGGCGGCGGCGACCAGCGGCGACACCAGGTGCGTGCGGCCGCCCTTGCCCTGGCGGCCCTCGAAGTTGCGGTTGGAGGTGGAAGCCGAGCGCTCGCCGGGCGCCAGCTGGTCCGGGTTCATGCCCAGGCACATGGAGCAGCCCGCGAACCGCCATTCGGCGCCGGCTTCCAGGAACACCTCGTGCAGCCCTTCGGCCTCGGCCTCCAGCCGGACCCGCGCCGAGCCCGGCACGACCAGCATCCGGACGCCGTCGGCGACCTTGCGGCCCTTGACGACGGCGGCCGCGGCGCGCAGGTCCTCCAGCCGGCCGTTGGTGCACGAACCCAGGAAGACCGTGTCCACCTTGATGTCGCGCAGCGGCGTACCGGCCTCCAGGCCCATGTACTCCAGCGCCTTGCGCGCGGCGACCTTGTCCACCTCGGCCTCGAAGTCGGTCTCCGGGTCCGGGACCGACGCCGCCAGCGGCAGGCCCTGGCCCGGATTCGTGCCCCAGGTGACGTACGGCGTCAGGGCGTCGCCGTCGATGACCACCTCGGCGTCGAAGGTCGCGCCCTCGTCCGTGCGCAGCGTGCGCCAGTACGCGACGGCGGCGTCCCAGTCGGCGCCGGACGGCGCGTGCGCGCGGCCCTTCAGGTACGCGAAGGTGGTCTCGTCCGGGGCGATCATCCCGGCACGGGCACCGGCCTCGATGGACATGTTGCAGATCGTCATCCGGCCTTCCATCGACAGTTTCTCGATGGCCTCGCCGCGGTACTCCAGGACGTAGCCCTGCCCGCCGCCGGTACCGATGCGCGCGATGACGGCGAGCACGACGTCCTTGGCGGTGACGCCCTCGGCCAGTTCCCCGGTGACCGTGACCGCCATCGTCTTGAACGGCTTCAGCGGCAGCGTCTGGGTGGCCAGCACGTGCTCGACCTCGCTGGTGCCGATGCCGAAGGCCAGCGCGCCGAACGCGCCGTGGGTGGAGGTGTGGGAGTCGCCGCAGACCACGGTCATCCCGGGCTGGGTCAGGCCCAGCTGCGGGCCCACCACGTGCACGATGCCCTGCTCGGCGTCGCCGAGCGGGTGGATGCGCACGCCGAAGTCGGCGCAGTTCTTGCGCAGCGTCTCGATCTGCAGCCGGGAGACCGGGTCGGCGATCGGCTTGTCGATGTCGAGGGTGGGGGTGTTGTGGTCCTCGGTGGCGATGGTGAGCTCGGGGCGCCGCACCTGGCGGCCGGCCGCCCGCAGGCCGTCGAAGGCCTGCGGCGAGGTCACCTCGTGCAGCAGGTGCAGGTCGATGTAGAGCAGGTCGGGCTCGCCTTCGGCCGAGCGGACCACATGGTCCGCCCACACCTTCTCGGCCAGGGTGTGGGGCATCGTCGCTCCTGTCTTCCCACTTGTTCGCATCTGTCGCCCTCCGCCGGCGCGGCCTGTCGATCTTTCCGGTCCGCACGCCTTGCGTCTCGGGATCTGAGACGGCAGAATTCGGTCTATGGACAACTCTAGCGGAGTCGGCGTCCTGGACAAGGCCGCCGTCGTACTGAGCGCCCTGGAGGCGGGCCCCACAACCCTGGCCGGCCTGGTCACCGCCACGGGTTTGGCGCGCCCGACCGCGCACCGCCTGGCGGTCGCGCTCGAACACCACCGTCTCGTATCCCGGGACATGCAGGGCCGTTTCATCCTCGGCCCCCGGTTGCAGGAACTGGCCTCGGCGGCCGGCGAGGACCGGCTGCTGGCCGCGGCCGGGCCGGTGCTGGCCGCGCTGCGCGACCACACCGGCGAGTCCGCGCAGCTCTACCGGCGCCAGGGCGACCTGCGGGTGTGCGTCGCGGCCGCGGAGCGCATGTCAGGGTTGCGCGACACCGTGCCGATCGGCTCGGCACTGCCGATGACCGCCGGCTCGGCCGCGCAGATCCTGCTGGCCTGGGAGGAGCCGGACCGGCTGCACCGCGGCCTGCAGGGCGCCCGGTTCACCGCCACGACGCTGGCCGGTGTGCGGCGTCGCGGCTGGTCCCAGTCGGTCGCCGAGCGCGAGCAGGGTGTGGCCTCGGTCTCGGCGCCGGTGCGCGGCCCCAACAACCGGGTCATCGCCGCGGTGTCGGTGTCCGGCCCGATCGAGCGTCTCACCCGCCAGCCGGGGCGCCTGCACGCGCAGTCGGTGGTCGAGGCCGCGGCCCGGCTGAGCGAAGCGGTGAAGCGGGGCTCGTAGCGGACGGCGCGCGGGCACACTGGACGCGTGAGACGGATGAGACTCGCACGAGGCCGACGACACAACGGCGTGTCCGTCGCCCGGCTCGCCGGCGCCCTGGCGGCCCTGGCCCTGTTCGCGGCAGCGGGATGCTCGAAGAGCGACGCCGGGCCGACGCCGAAGCCCGCGGTCTCGACACCCGGCCCCGGCTCCACGACGGTGTCGAAGGTCACACTCGACGGTCCCGTCTACGGAATGCCGGCCGACAGCGGCGACGGCGTCTTCGCCGCGACGGAGAACAACACGGTCTACGCCCTCTCACCGACGGACGGATCGGTGAAGTGGAGCAAGCACTTGGCCGAGCCCTTCCGGCCCCACGGATGCGGGAACATCGTTCCCCTCGGGATCACCGGCGCACCGGTCTACGATCCCGCTTCCCGTCTTGTCTATGTGGTCGCCGAGGACGCGACCGCCCACCATGTGCTCTACGGCCTCGCGGCGGCCGACGGCCACGTCGTCTCGCACGTGGAGGTCGACCCGCCTTTCGGCGACCGCGACTTCCTGCAGCAACGGCCGGCCCTGACCCTGTGGCACGGACACGTGTTCGCGGTCTTCGGCGGCCTGGCCGGCGACTGCGGCGACTACACCGGCGCGGTCGCATCCGTCGACACCGCCTCGGGATCCGTGCAGTGGTTCGAGGCCTCGACCTCCGGCCGCGGCGGCATGTGGGCGCCGGGCCGACCGGCGGCCGGACCGGACCGCCTGTACTTCTCCATCGGCAACGGCAACGCCGACAAGGCCGGCGACCCCTTCGACGGCACCGACTCCGTGGTCGCCCTGGACGAGAACGCCAAACGCGTCGACCTGTTCGCCCCGGCCTCCTGGGCCTCCGACAACGCGAACGACGCGGATCTGGGCTCGATGAACCCGCTCCTGGCCGCCGGCCACGTGATCATCGCGGGCAAATCAGGCCAGGGATACCTGCTGGACCCGAACCACCTCACGACCGCGACCGCCTTCCCCGCCTGCGCCGCGTTCGGCCAGGCGGCGTCCGCCGGGGACGTCGTGTACCTGCCGTGCGCGGACGGCACGCGCGCGTTCCGGATCAGCGGCACCCAGCCGACGGCCTTGTGGCACGCGGCGAAGGCGAACGGCCAGCCGGTCCTCGACGACGGCCGCCTCTGGGTCACCGATGGGGACGACGGCGTACTGCTCGCGCTCGATCCCGCCACCGGCGCGACGACCGCGCGGGTCAGCGTCGGCGCGTTGCCGCACTTCGCCACGCCGACCGTCGTCGGGGACAAGGTGTTCCTGGGGACGATGGAGGGCGTGGCGGTGGTTTCGGCCGGCACGTGAGCCGATCGGTCGGCGCGGCCCTGGGATGCGGGATGGACCGCGCCGCGTAGAGTCGAAGTACCTTGATTCAGTCGCCGCGCCGGAGCGCTGCCGCCGCCGCGCTAACCCCGCGCGACCTGCCACCGGGCCGCCGCCACCGTCTGCTCCAGCAGCACCGCGATCGTCATCGGCCCGACGCCGCCGGGCACCGGCGTGATCAGGCTCGCTTTCTCGGCGGCCGAGGGGAAGTCCACGTCGCCGACGTTGCCCGGGTTGTATCCGGCGTCGATGACGACCGCGCCCGCCTTGACGGCGTCCCCGGTCAGGAACCGCGGCCTGCCGACCGCGGCGACGAGGATGTCGGCTCGGCGCGTGAGGGCGGCCAGATCCGCAGTCTTCGAGTGGCAGTAGGTCACCGTGGCGTCGCGGGCCAGCAGCAGCATGCCGACCGGTTTGCCGAGGATCGGGCTGCGGCCCACGATCACGGCGTGGCGGCCGGCGAGGTCGACCGAGTACGCGTCCAGCAGCCGCAGGATCCCGCCGGGGGTGGCGGAGGCGAAGCCGGGCTCGCCGAACGCCATCGCGGCGAAGGAGTGCATGGTCACGCCGTCCACGTCCTTCTCCGGGGCGATGGCCTCGAAGGCGGCGCGCTCGTCGATGTGCGGCGGGACCGGGTGCTGGAGCAGGATGCCGTGCACTTCCGGGTCCTGTGACAGGCCGGTCAGTGTCGCGACCAGTTCCGCGGTGGTGGCCGTCTCCGGCAGTTCCACGTGCCGCGAGCCGATCCCCGCTTTCGCACTGCGGTTCTGCTTCATCCGGACGTAGGTCACCGAGGCCGGGTCCGAGCCGACCAGAACCGTCGCCAGACACGGCGTCACGCCGGCCTGGGCCTTCAGCGCGGCGGCGTCCGCAGCCGCCTGCTCCACGATGCGGCGGGCGACCGCCGTGCCGTCCATGAGCAGAGCAGAGGGGATTCCAGCAGACATGGGCGCGCCTCCCGGGCGTCGATGTGACGAATCGCCCAGGCGCACGGCAGAAGACGAGGTGTCAGGCCGCTCCCCGGTGGTACCCCACCTCAGCGCCAGTCACGGCCCGACACCCACTGTAAATCAGGACTCAGGCGTCCGGGGCGATCTTCGCCATCGCGTTGATGATGCGGTCCATGGAGTCGCCGCCCTTGGGGTCGGTCAGGTTCGCCAGCATCTTCAGCGTGAAGCGCATCAGCATCGGGTGGGACAGGCCGCGCTGGGTGGCCAGGCTCATCACCTTCGGGTTGCCGATCAGCTTCACGAACAGGCGGCCCAGGGTGTAGTAGCCGCCGTAGGTGTCCTTCAGGGCGCGCGGGTACGCGGACAGCGCGCGCTCACGCTCGAGGCCGGCCGGGCGGGCCAGGGCCTGGGCGATCACGTCGGCAGCCAGTTCCCCCGATTCCATGGCGTAGGCGATGCCCTCGCCGTTGAACGGGTTCACCATGCCGCCGGCGTCGCCGACCAGGAGCACGCCGCGGGTGTAGTGCGGCTGACGGTTGAAGCCCATCGGCAGCGCGGCGCCGCGGATCGGCTCGGTGCGGTTCTCCTCGTTGAAGCCCCACTCCTCGGGCGTGTTCTTCAGCCAGGAGCGCAGCAGGTCGGGGTACTTCACGTTGCGGAACGACTTGGTGGTGTTCAGGATGCCCAGGCCGACGTTGGAGGTGCCGTCGCCCATGCCGAACACCCAGCCGTAGCCCGGCAGCAGCCGCTCGCCGTCCCACAGCTCCAGCCACGACTCCAGGTAGTCGTCGTTGGTGCGCGGCGACTTGTAGTACGTGCGGTACGCCACGCCCATCGGGCGGTCGTCGCGCTTGTGCAGACCCAGCGCGATGGACAGCCGGGTCGAGTTGCCGTCCGCGGCCACCACCAGCGGCGCGTGGTAGGCGGTCTCGCGCTTGCCGCCGTCGGCGTCGGTGACGCGCGCCGTCACGCCGATCACCCGGTTGCTGCGCGGGTCCACGATCGGGCCGGTGACGTTGGTGCCCTCCCGGAGCCGGGCCCCGGACTTCTCGGCCTGCCGGGCCAGGATCTGGTCGAAGTCGGCGCGCGGCCGCACCAGGCCGTAGTTCGGGTACGCGGCCAGGTCCGGCCACGCCAGCTCCAGCCGCATGCCGCCGCCGATGATCCGCAGGCCCTTGTTGTGCAGCCAGCCGGCCTCCTCGGAGGTGTCCACGCCCATCCGCACCAGCTGCTTCACGGCGCGCGGCGTGAGGCCGTCGCCGCAGATCTTCTCGCGCGGGAACCGGGCCTTCTCCAGGAGCAGCACGTCCAGTCCGGCGCTGGCCAGGTGGTAGGCGGTCGCCGAGCCCGAGGGCCCGGCACCGACCACGATGACGTCGGCGACGTTTTCCGAGGGCACAGCCTCGGCCGGGGCGGTGGAAGCAGTTTCGGCGGTCACACGGCCGATTCTAGAGCCCCCGATATTCAAACCTACGGTGCCTGCCCGCCTTCACTGGGAGCGGGCTTGAGTCGCGTGGTGTTGTCTTGGGCCGGATGGTCCTTGCCGGCCGGTCCGGCGGCGAACGCCAGCAGCATGGTGGCGGTGACCTTCTGCGCGAAGGCGTGCGCCGGGCCGTCCATCTTGTCCGTGCAGCCGCCGTCCACGAGCGCGCAGTTCCAGCGCATGGTGCCGGTCGAGAACACGCCGGCGCCGGAGGGCACGGTGTAGTACGCGGCGTCGGCGTAGGACTTGGTCTTGCGGCAGGTGATCGGCGAGTGCGAGATGGCCTGGATCGGGTGCGGCGTGCTGCTGTCGGAGACGACCCGGTCGTACTCGACGCCCACCAGCCCCTTGAAGGCCTGCCCGGCCTTGGCGTCGGTGCCGGCCAGCAGCCAGGAGCCGGGGTCGTAGACGACGAGGTCGGCGTTGGCCGGGTTGCACTCGTAGAGCACCCCGGTCAGGACGTTCTCCGGCCGCGGCTGCGGCGGGTACCGCCAGTCCTGCGTGGACTCCGCCGGATCGGTGACGTGGATCGGGTCCTCGGCCGCGTCCTTGTAGTCGACCTGGACGCGGTCCTTGCCGAGCGGCGAGTCCTGGAACCGGATGTGCCGGAACACCGCGTTCGCGCCGAGGAAGGCGATGTTGGTCCCGGCGTCCCGCGCCTTGGTCACAGTGTCGCGCATCTGCGCCGACCAGTACTCGTCGTGCCCGAGGGTGATGATGGCGCGGGCGCCCTGGAACAGCCCCGGGTTCTCGTGCAGGTCCAGGTCGGTCGCGTAGGCGAGCTGGAGGTCGTGCTCCGAGGCGAGCTTCTCAGCGAAGACGATCGAGGACTGCTCGTAGGTCTGGAAGCGGTCGGCACCGGTGGAGTCGTAGGGCCGGTCGTAGGAGACGATGCGCGCCCGGTGCGCGTAGTCGTTCTTCGGACCGCCGCTGTAGAGGTCGTAGCCGCCGTACTCGTTGTAGGCCTGCCACGTGGTGACCGCGTTGATCAGCACCACCTTGCCGGCGGTGGACGTCGACTTGACGGTGATCGGGACGAACCGCGATCCCTTGGTCCCGGCCTTGCCCTTCGCGTCCACCGGGTCCAGGCGGATCAGGTACGCGCCCTCCGGCCAGCCGGCGGTCGACACGGTCAGCGACGGCTGCCAGGCCGTGGTGACGGTGTTCACCTGGGGCTTGACCGTGGCGCCCGGCTGGACCGCGCCGGGCGTCGGCGCGGACTTCCACACCTCGCGGCCCTGCGCGCCGTTGTAGTACCCGATACGGAACGCGGTCGCGGTGAATTGCTGCGCGACGGTGTTCACGTAGAGCTTGAACGACTGGCCCGACGTCACCGCCACCTGGTCGGCGTAGCCCTCGATGCCGTGGTCCTCGCCGCTGTCGATGCCGTTCTTCCACGCCGGCGTGCCCGGCTTGGCGTTCTCGGCCTTCACGCTGAACGCACCGGCCAGAGCCGGCGCGCCGTTGTCCGCCGCGCCTCCGGGGACGCCGCTGCTCGCCTGGGAACCGCCGGGACCGCCTCCGCCCTGCCCCGGCTTCTTCGAGCCGTCTCCCGAGCAAGCCGCGGCCGATGCCAGCATGAGCACCGCCGCGGCGAGCCCCGTCGCCCGCCTTATTCGAGCCTTCACAGGCTCAGTCTTCCTTGATCCCGCGATGCAATGCGACGATTCCCCCAGTCAGGTTACGGTGCGCGACCCGCCGCCAGCCGGCCTTGCCGATCACCGCGGCCAGCTCTCGCTGGTCCGGCCACGCGCGGATGGACTCGGCGAGGTAGACGTACGCGTCCGGGTTCGAACTCACCTTCGTCGCGACCGCCGGCAGCGCCTTCATCAGGTATTCGATGTAGACGGTGCGGAAGGGCGCGAAGGTCGGCCGGGAGAACTCGCAGACCACCAGGCGCCCGCCGGGCTTGGTCACCCGGTGCATCTCGCGCAGCGCCGAGTCGGTGTCCTGCACGTTGCGCAGGCCGAAGGAGATGGTGACGGCGTCGAAGGAACCGTCCCGGAACGGCAGCCGCGTGGCGTCGCCGGCGGCGAACGTGAGGTGCGGCAGGCGGCGCTTGCCGACCTGCAGCATGCCGAGGGAGAAGTCGCAGGAGACCGTCTGCGCCCCGGCCGCGTGGAACGGCTGGGTGCTGGTGCCGGTGCCCGCCGCGAGGTCCAGCACGCACTGACCGGGCCGGGCGTCGACGGCGTCGCGGACGGCGCGGCGCCACAAGCGCGTCTGGCCGAGCGCCAGGACGTCGTTCGTCAGGTCGTAGCGTTCGGCCACGCCGTCGAACATGGCGGCGACTTCGTGGGGCTGCTTGTCCAGCGATGCTCGGCTCACGGGCCGATTCTCTCACCCGGCCCGCGGCTCCCGACGTCGCGGTGGGGTCGGGAGCCGCGGCGAGCCGCCGACCGCCGGGATGCGCGCGCGGAACCGGCGTGGTCCGGCGTGGTCCGGCGTGGTCCAGCGCGGCGCCGTCAGACCTTGCGGTGCACGATCGTGCCGCCGAGCACGGTGGCCACGCACCGCCCGTGGTCGATCAGCAGCCGGTACGGGTCGGCGGTCGCAGAGACCGCCGCGCCGGTCGCCTCCGAGTCCTCGGGCACCGCGAAGACCGCGAAGTCGGCGCGCACCCCGGGCTCCAGCCGGCCGACCCGCTCCGGGCCCTCGGACAGGCCCAGCGCGACGGCGCCGCCGAGCGTCGCCGCCTCGACGATGCGCTGGTCGAGGTCGTCCGCGGTGTATCCCTGCTCGCGGGCGACGGCGCGCAGCGCGCGGGCCTCGTCGAGCAGGTCCAGCGACGGCGACGACGCGGCGGAGTCCGTCCCGATCCCTATCGGCGAGCCCTCTTCCAAGTACGCGGCCACCGGCGGCCGGCCCGCGTCCAGGATCCGGTTCGAGCGCACGCACAGCGCGACGGCCGTGCCCCGCTCGCGCAGCAGCGCGCGATCGGACGCGCTGACGTGGATGCCGTGCGCGATGTGGCAGTCGGCGCCGAGCGCGCCGCGCGCGTCGGCCCACTCCACCGGCGTCAGGCCGGTGCCGCGGCCGAGGATGTCGGAGAAGTCCAGGCCGAACTGCTTGGCGTTCTCGGCGAACGGGCCGGTGCCGCTCAGCACGTACTCGGACTCCTGCAGGGTCTCGGCGATGTGCGGGTGCAGTCGCTTGCCGCGCTCGTGCGCTATGGCGACGCAGTCCTCGTACACGCCGGTGCTGATGGTGAACGGGGTGTGCGGGGAGACGCCCCGGACCGGGGCCCCGGCACCGTCCACCGCCGCGAGGAACTCGGCCCGCCGACCGGCCGCCCAGGAAGCGTCGTCGGCGAAGACCGCCTCGATGTAGGCCACGCCCCGGATGCCCGAGCGGGCGATGGCCGACAGCACCACCGGCTCGGTGACGATGTCCGCGACCGCGGTGGTGCCCGTCTCCAGGTACGCGTGCAGGCCGCGGCGCGTGGACTCCTGCCACATGGCGTCGGTGAACGTCGCCCGCCGGGCGACCATCTGGTGCAGCCACTCCGGGAACGGCAGTCCGGAGGAGGCGAGATCGCCGAAGTCGAAGTACTGGGTGTGGGCGTGGCTGTTGACCAGGCCCGGGGTCAGGATGCCGGGCCAGTCCCGGACCCGGGCGCCGGGGTGCGCCGCGACCAGCTCGGCACGGGTGCCGACGGCGGTGACACGGCCGTTGTCGACGAGGATCGCGCCGTCGGGAATCGGGGCGAAGGTCATCGGGAGGACGAGCGGGGCGGCGTGGAGGGTCAACACGGTTCGAGGTTATGCCACCGCCGCCCGGTGTTGTCGCCCGGCCTCCAGCCCGGGGATCATGGTGGCCCGTGTGGGGGTTGTGGATTCTTCTCGTCGTGGCGGCCGTTGGCACCGCCCTGCCGGCCTTGGTGGCCGGCTACGCCGCGGTCAAGGGCCGGCATCGGCAGGGCGGCGAATCGACGCTCGTGTTCCCGGCCGTCGGGCCGATGCTGTTCCTGCTGCCGGTCTGGGTCGTCGCCGGCATCCTGTCCGGGCTGGGCATGTCCGCCTGGGGCCACGGGGTCACCGGCACGGTCGGCACGGCCGCCGCGGCGGTCTTCGGGCTGTTCGCGCTCGTCTCCGGCGGCTTCCTGCTGGTCTGGTGGGTGCGGGGTGCGAGACGTGCCGCCCGCCTGAACAAGCAGCAGGTCTCGTACCCGGACTGAGGAGTACGACGGGACCGGGGGCCGGGGTCGCCGCCCGCCGCGCGTCGTCCCCAGGGACGGACCTGACCCTGGCAGCACCGGCGGCGAAACGTCAGGAGAACCCGTGCTCCGCCAAGGCGAGGGCGAGACGGTCCGGGTGGCGCGTCGGCACGAGCCACAGGGAGCTGACTTCCGTCCGGTAGCTGCGGCTGAAGGAGTTCACGTTCAAGTAGTTGCCGAAGTACCGGCGGGGAGGCGGCGGCTCGCCGACCACGCTGGTGGCCTCGGCGAGTTCGACGACCAGCACCGCGCGCGCGAACGGCGGGACCAGCACGCCGGCCGGGATCGTGAAGTCCGCCATGCGG
Organism: Catenulispora subtropica; assembly: GCF_039531675.1. NCBI lineage: Bacteria > Bacillati > Actinomycetota > Actinomycetes > Catenulisporales > Catenulisporaceae > Catenulispora > Catenulispora subtropica. The sequence continues at coordinate 12,606 of NZ_BAAAQM010000023.1, read as the reverse complement.
CGCGGCACGCCCCAGTAGCGGGTCGGGCTGAAGATCCGGCGCGCCCGCATCATGGCGTCCACCAGCCGCGGACTGGTCTCGATCCGGGTGGTGTCGATCGCGGACCACGGGATCAGGTACGCCCCACGGGCCGCGCCGAGGGCGCCGACCGTGAGGCCGGCGTCTCCGACGACGATGCCGGTGCGCCGGTTGCGCATCAGCAGGCTGATCGCGATGGAGAACGGCGGCGCCAGCAGCACCACCGGGACCGCGACGAACCACACCGGGTCCGCCGCGATCCCCAGGACGACGGCGGCCGCGACCAGCAGCGCCGGCAGCAGGCCGCCGCAGGCGATCAGGCGCCCGCTGAGCGCGGAGCGCGGTTCGCGGTACTCCTCGCCGTCCGGCGGGTCCGTCACGTCCGGCACCTCCGGCCTCACGTCACCAGGATCCGGTGGCGAACACCCGGGCGAGCAGCGTCCCCAGCTCCTCGGCGGTCAGCACCGTGACCTCGTCGGGGATCTCCGGATCCTGGCGGAACAGGCGCACGTGCGCGGTGGCGCCGGCGCTGATCACCGAGACGCCCGCCTCGGTCACCGGCTTGCCGTCCTGGTGCTTGAACCGGCGGATGTCGTACGGATAGGAGCCGGCCTGGTCCTGCCGCGGAACCATGGCGACCTCGGTCAGGATCCTGACCGCGGCGGCCTCGGACACCAGCAGGTAGCGGGTCATCCAGCCCAGCGGACCCATCTTCTTGGTGTTCTCGTAGGGCTTCGACGACGGCAGCGCCACCGGCTCCTCGATCACCACACCGCGGACCGGCTGCTCCAGATCGCCGACGGCGAGGAACTGCAGGCACCGGGTCTGCTTGTTGACGACGTCGGTCGCCACCACGAACGACGGCCGCTCCCGGGCGGCCTGCACCAGGCCGAGTTCGGGCGACAGGCTCCAGGCCCGCGCGTCCGACCCCTCCGGCTGGTCGTCGAGCAGCAGACCGCGCTCGCGCAGCGCGTCCAGCGCCAGGTCCATCGCCTTGGTGCGGTTCTTCTCCCCGAACTCGTTCCAGGCGTTCATCACCCGCTGCTCGAACAGGGCCTGCGCCGGGCCGCCGAGCACGCAGCGCTCCAGCCCGGACAGCACGGTCAGCTCCACGGTCTCGCCGGCCGCGGCCCGCTCCAGCAGGCGGGCGGCCGCGGCCTCGCGCTCCAGCGGCGTCATCAAGTTCTCGGTGTTCATGTCTTCTTCGTTCCTCGTGCGCCGCTAGAACAGACTCGTGACCGCGTGCCAGGCCTTCTTCGCACCGTGGCCGATGTCCTTGCCGACGGTCTCGGCGCCGTGGCCGATGTCCTTCACGGCGGTGACGGTACCGTGGCCGACCGCGTTGCAGACGTTCCGGAACGGCTTCCAGTGGTGGTACAGGAACGTCCCGGCGAGGTACACGCCGGTCCCGATCATCACCACCTCGCCGACCACCGGGATCTCGTCCATGAACATGTTGGCGGCGATCAGGCCGCCGTTGATGCCCGCCGCGCCGCGCTCGGTCCAGCCCATCACGCCCTTGTCCGGCGGATACGCGACGGTCAGGGCGTCGGCCAGGATGCCCAGCCCGCCCAGGCCGTAGCTCAGGCCCCTGATGCCGGCGATGCCGCTCGCCGCGGTCCGCAGCCAGGCCGGCGCGAACGCCGCGAAGGCGTCGAGCTCGCCGCCGACCCGCTCGGTCAGGTTCGCCGCCTCGATCAGCGCCTCGGAGGCGGACTTGCCGCTCTTCATCAGCCCTTCGACGCCTTCGAGGGCCTCGTCGATCTCGCCGAGCCACTCGCTCGGCTGGCCGGCCACCTTCTCCAGCAGGCCGATCCAGTGGTCGGCGGCGACGATGTCCAGCGGCGACAGCACGCCCTCGAGGATCAGCCGGTACGGCTCGATCACCTCGTACCAGGGCTTCTTCTCCTCGCCCTCGCCGCCCTCGCCCTCACCGGAGTCCTTCTTCGCGGCCTCCAGGTAGTGCTGGTTCAGCTCGTGCGCCTCGGTCTGGACCGAGTCGGCGGCGTCGTGGGCGTCCTTGACGTCCATCTCCTTCTGCCGGCCCGGCCCCGCCTTCTCGTGCTGCGCGGACTCGACGTCGGCCTTGGCGTTCTTGGCCTTGGCCTCCAGCGCGTCGGCGTCGTGCTGGAAGCCGGCCAGCTGCCCGGCCCAGCCCTTGGAGGCCTCGGCCAGCTTGCCGGCGTCGGTGATGATCGCCTGGAGCGCCGGGATCGCCTTCTCGAAGACCTGGACCTCGGTGGCCTGTTTGGCGTCACCCTGCCAGGGGCCGACGTCGATGCCCTTCAGCAGCGCCATGATGGCGTTCAGCTCGGTGACGGCCTCTTCGTGCTTGCGGGCCAGACCCTGGGTGCCGCCGACGTCCCCGGGCGTCGGGTCCCAGCCCAGGTTCGGCATGGGGCGGGCGTGTGCGCTCACGGCATCTCCCGGTGGTGGCCGCCGGACGAGGCCGCGGTGGCGAGCTTGCGGTCGGTGTCGTGGACCGACGTGCCGACGTCGGTGACCTTGGACGCCAGTTCGTTGACGCTGACCGCCAGCAGGCCGAGCCGGCCGGAGAGCGCCTCCTGCATCTTGTGCAGGGCCTCGATGAGCGGATCCGCGCCGACCACGTCGGCGTCCATTCCCCGCAGCGATTGGCTGAGGGTCTGCATGCGTGTCGCCGCGCTCCTCAGCGTGCTGGCGATGCCACTGAGCGTGGCATCGTCGAGTACCAATGTCCCTGACATAGGGCCGCCCCCTGTGATGCGTGCCGAAACCCGCGTGACCGTCATGTGCGCCCGATGTGAACTCGCGACAATCTAGCGGGCTCCGGCACCCCTATACAAGAACCCTTAGATCATTTCCTCAGTTGACCCGGCGCTCGTGGCCCGTCCAGTAGGGCTCGCGCAGTTTGAACTTCTGCAGTTTGCCGGTGGCGGTGCGCGGCAGGACCTCGCGGAACTCCACGCTCGTCGGGGCCTTGTAACCGGCGATCAGGCCCTTGCAGTGCCGGATCACCTCGGCCTCCGTCGTGGCCCGGGAGCCGTGGTCGTCCTTCAGGACCACCAGGGCCTTGATGGTCTCGCCCCACTTCTCGTCCGGAACGCCGATCACCGCGCACTCGGCGATCGCCGGGTGCTTGTACAGCGCGTCCTCCACCTCGATGGACGACACGTTCTCGCCGCCGGTGATGATGACGTCCTTCTTGCGGTCGGAGATGGTCAGATAGCCGTCCTCGCCGATCTCGCCGCCGTCGCCGGTGTGGAACCAGTCGTCCTCCAGGGCCCGCGCCGACTCCTCGGGCTGCTGCCAGTAGCCGGACAACACGACGTTGGAGCGGACCAACACCTCGCCCTCCGCGTCGGTGACCATCCGCGTGCCCAGCGACGGGACGCCGGCGCGCATCAGGTTCCGGGCGCGCTCCAGGCTCGACAGGCCGTCCCACTCGGCACGCGGCCGGTTCACGGTGACCAGCGGGGCGGTCTCGGTGAGGCCGTAGATCTGGTTGAACTGCCAGCCCAGCACGTCCTCCACCTGCTGGATGACGGTGCTCGGCGGCGGGGCGCCGGCCACCACCACCCGTACCCGGTCCCGGCCGGGGATCTCACCGTCCCACTCCCTGGCCGCGGCCAGCACCATGGCGATGACCGTCGGGGCGCCGTTGAGCAGCGTGACGCCGTGCTCCTCGACGCGCCGCAGGATCTCGGCGCCGTCCACCTTGCGCAGCACGACCTGCCCGGCACCGAGGCCGGTGACCACGTACGGCATGCCCCAGCCGTTGGCGTGGAACATCGGCAGCGTGTGCAGGTACACGTCCCGCTCGCCGACGCCGAGGTGCAGCCCCATCAGGACCGCGTTCAGCCAGAGGTTGCGATGCGTCAGCTGCACGCCCTTCGGCCGCGCGGTGGTGCCGGAGGTGTAGTTGATCGTGGCGGTGTCGCCCTCCTCCACCGCGTGCCGCACCGGATCATGGTCCCCGCTGAAGAACTCGGCGTCGCAGTCCTCGCCGATCACGAACCGGTGCCGCGCCGCCACCTCCTTGAGCGAGTCGTCCAGCTCCGGATCGACGAGCAGCACCTCGGCCCCGCTGTGCTCGACGATGTAGGCCACCTCCTCGGCCTTCAGGCGGAAGTTGACCGGCACCAGCACCCGGCCGTACCCGCTGACGCCGAAGAACGAGGTGAGCAGCCGCGCGGAGTTGTGGGACACCACAGCCACCCGCGCCCCGGCCCCGACCCCGAGCCGGTCCAGCGCCGCGGCCTGCGCCCGCGCGCGCCGCGCGAGCTCGCCGTAGGTCAGCGTGCCCCAGGAGGGCGCGGGCTGGTCGGGTTCGTCGACGATCGCCGCGCGGTCGCGATAGACGAGCTCAGCGCGGTCCAGGAAGTCCGAGACAGTGAGGGGAATCTGCATCTCCTCACTGTCTTACTTCTCAGTAGCCCTGCCTAGAGGGTGTCCAACTGTTCACCCGCCCGGCGGGTTGACACCGCAAATACTAAGCGCGCATACTAAATCCATGACGACGAAGACTCTCGGCACCGCCCGCATCACCTCGGCCGCCGCCCCGGCCGCCTTCTTCGCCCGCTGGGCCGACATGGCCACCTGGCCCGAGTGGAACGCCGACACGGAGTGGGTGCGGCTCGACGGGGAGTTCGCCGCCGGGGCGACCGGCGTGCTGAAGCCCAAGGGCGGGCCCAAGACGAAGTTCGTGGTGGAGAAGCTGGACGACAAGGAGTTCACCGACGTCTCGCTGCTGCTCGGGGCGCGGCTGACGTTCCGGCACCTCGTGGCCGCCGAGGCGGACGGCACGACGGCGGTCGAGGTGGCGGTGACGCTGGCCGGGCCGATGGCCCGGGTCTGGAACCTGATCCTGGGCAAGGGGATCGCCGAGACCCTGCAGAGGGACCTGGACAGCCTGAAGGACGCGGCCGAGGCCGACGCCCACGGCCCGCACGGCGCCCCGGTCGGCGCCGGCTCCGGCGTGCGGGCGGAGGTCACGGCATGAGCACCCGGTACTGGCTCGGGGTCGTCTGCCGCGACCACGTCCGCCGCGGCACCGGACTGGGCATCGCCCAGCTCGGGCACGGCAAGCGGACCGGGCTGGCGCGCCTGAGCCCCGGCGACTGGCTGGTCTACTACTCGCCGCGCACCAGCCTGCGCGGCGGGGCTCCGCTCCAGGCGTTCACCGCTCTCGGTGAGGTCGTGGACGACGTGATCTGGCAGGCCGACGAGGGCGCGTTCCAGCCCTGGCGCCGCCGGGTGCGGTATCTGCCCGACGCCGTCGAGGCGCCGATCGCCGGATTCGGCGGGCGGCTGGACCTGACCTCCGGGCCGAACTGGGGCTATCAGCTCCGGAGGGGGCTGGTGGAGCTGACGCCGTCCGATTTCGCCCGGATCCGGTCCGCTATGGTCGGCTCGTGACCCCATCGGACCTCGCCACCGGATTCGCCGACGCCGAGGAGAGCCCCGGATTGCTGCTCTGGCAGGTCACGAACCGCTGGCAGGCGGCGATCCGGGCGAGCCTGAAGCCCCACGGCCTGACCCACGTCCAGTTCGTCCTGCTCGCCGCCCTCACCTGGCTGGGCGGCGACGGGCCGGTCACCCAGAAGGCGCTGGCCGACCACGCCGCGACCGACCCGATGATGACCTCGCAGGTGCTGCGCGCCCTGGAGGAGCGCGGCCTGGTCGAGCGGCGCCCGCACCCGCAGGACCGGCGGGCCCGCGCGCTGGCCGTCACGCCGGCCGGACGCGATCTGGCCAACCGCGCCGTGGTCGCCGTCGAGGCCTGTGACGCCGCGTTCTTCGGGGCGCTCGGCCCCGACGTCGCCGGCTTCGCGGCCGCGCTGCGGCGGCTGAAGAGCGCCGCCGCCTAGCCCGGTCCCGGAGCCCGGCCCCGGCGGCTCAGCGCACGTCGACGAGCTTCAGCTCCGGGTGCGCGGTCCCGCCCTCGATCGCGGTGGACGCGATGTGGCTCATCACGTGGTCGTCGACCGGGTCGTTCGCCGGGTCGTCGTGCACGGTGAGCAGCTGGTACGTCGTGCTGCGCTGGGCCGGGACGCGGCCGGCGGCGCGGATCAGGTGGATCAGCTCCATGCGGTTGGAGCGGTGCCTGGCCCCGGCCGAGGAGACGACGTTCTCCTCCAGCATCACCGAGCCGAGGTCGTCGGCGCCGTAGTGCAGGGAGAGCTGGCCGGCCTCCTTGCCGACGGTCAGCCAGGAGCCCTGGATGTGGGCGACGTTGTACAGGTACAGCCGGGCCACCGCGATCAGGCGGAGGTACTCGAACATCGTGGCCTGTGTACGGCCCTTGAGGTGGTTGTTCTCCGGCTGGTAGGTGTACGGGATGAAGGCGCGGAAGCCGCCGGTGCGGTCCTGCACGTCGCGGATCATGCGCAGGTGCTCGATGCGCTCGGCGTTGGTCTCGCCGGTGCCCATCAGCATCGTGGAGGTGCTCTCCAGGCCCAGGCCGTGCGCCGTCTCCATGATCTCCAGCCAGCGCTCGCCGGACTCCTTCAGCGGCGCGATGGCGGTGCGCGGGCGGGCCGGGAGCAGCTCGGCGCCGGCGCCGGCGAACGAGTCCAGGCCGGCCTCCTTCAGCCGGGTGATGGCCTCCTCGATCGACACGCCGGAGACCTTGGCCATGTGCTGCACCTCGGACGCGCCGAGGGAGTGGATGACCAGCTGCGGGAAGCCGGCCTTGATGGCGCGGAAGTTCTTCTCGTAGTACTCGACGCCGTAGTCCGGGTGGTGGCCGCCCTGGAACATGATCTGCGTGCCGCCCAGCGCGACGGTCTCGGCGCAGCGCCGCAGGATGTCGTCGAGCTCGCGGGTCCACACCTTGTCCGACTTCGGCGCGGCGTAGAAGGCACAGAACTTGCACGCGGTGACGCACGCGTTCGTGTAGTTGATGTTCCGCTCGATGATGTACGTCGCGATCTCGCCCTGCTCGCCGTACACACCGGAGAAGCGCTTGCGGCGCGCGGCGTCGGCGGCGGTGCCCAGGGCGTGCAGCGGCGCGTGCCGGTAGAGCTCCAGCGCCTCGTCGTGCTCGATCCGCCCGCCGTCCGCGGCCCGGTCCAGCGCGTCCTGCAGCTCGGCGGCGATCTGCCTGCTCATCGGGGGTGCCCTTCGGTCCGGGGTCATCGCGTGCGCGTTCCAGCGTACTTCGCGGATCAGTGCGGGAACTGTCTGGGTGCCCGCCGCCCGGGCAGGGCGTCCCGGAAGTTCCCGATGATCGTCGAGATCTGCCGGATGGTCTGCGTCCCCTCCAACAGCGGCAGATACAGATGACGCGCCGCGAGTCCCTCGACCGTGACTGTGAAGTACATCGCCATGAGCGGATTCACAAAAAGCACACTGCCATGTGTGCGTTGTGTGAATTGGACGTTTCCGGACACACCGAGCATCGCCGACGCGATCTGACCGTGCACGATCGACGGCCGCGACGGCGTGTGCTCCTGCGCGTGGGCGACGGCGTCCAGGTAGAGGGCACCCTCCCGGCTGGAGCGCGGGATGGAGAAGGCCCCGAGGTAGTGGCCGTCGGCGTCCAGGTCGGCGAGGTTCTCCAGCACCTGCACGTGGTTGACACCGTGGTGGGCGTCGATGCCGAAGCCGATGCTCGTCACCAGCCGCACCGGCACCTCGGACAGCCCGGCCACGGCCCCCAGGCTCGCCATGTCCTCCTCCGGCGTGCCCAAGCCCGCCTCATCCCCCCGCATGAGGATGTCGGTCCCGCCGTCGACCAGCACGATCGCGTCGATCCCGTGGTGCTCCACCAGCGCCCGGTACGCCGCCCGCAGCGGCTCGACCCCGGTCCGCTGGAACGCGTAGACCGTGGAGGGCTCCCCCACGGTCTTCAGCCACCGCGCCAACGTCCGCTCCGGGAAGTACTCGGCGAACCCGCCGCTGGCCGGCGTGATCGCCGCGACATCCGGCGCGAGCCAGGACTCGAGCGTGAACCCGGACGCGACGAACGTCAGGTTCCCCAGGAACACCTCCGCCCCGCGCGCCCGCAGCGCGAACGCGAGCGGAAGCCCGCCGTACACGTCGAATCCGCCGCCGGCCCCGGCGACGAGGATGCGCCGGGAGCCCGCGAGGGCGGCGAACAGGGGAAGGTCGCCGAGGCTGGTGGTGGTCGTCGTCATGTCAGAGGACGATAACGGCGGCCTGCGACCTCATCGCGTGGATACCGGACGCCCAGTGAACAGTCATGTACCTTCCTACGCGTCCCCCGCCCGGAACACCATGCAGCTCGAAGTGGCCGTCGCGTACAGCTTCCCGTTCGCGTCCACGATCCGCGCCTCGGCCAGCGCGGTCCGCCGTCCGATGTGGGTCACGGTGCCGATGCACTGGACCGGGCCGGTGTCCTTGGTCATGCCGCGCAGGAACTTCACCGACAGGTCCAGGGACGTGTAGAAGTCGCCGGCGGGGAGCAGCGACTGGACGGCGCAGCCGCAGGCGGAGTCCAGCAGGGTGGCGAAGGCCCCGCCGTGGACCGAGCCGATCGGGTTGTAGTGGTGCTCCGCGGGGGTCATGTGGAAGACGACGCGACCCTCCTCGACCTCGGTCAGGCCGTCGATGCCCATGGTGACCGAGATCGGGGGGCGGGCCATGCGGCCCTCGGCCATGGCGCGCAGGTACTCGATGCCGGACAGGCCCGCGGCCTCGGAGGAGGAGGCCAGCGGGTCGCTCCAGCTGTAGGTGCGGGTGCGCTCGCCGGATGGGTCCGCGGTCGCGGGGTCGGCTGTGTCAGCGCTCTCAACGCCGTCCAAGGTCTCGGTCACGGCCGCGGTCCTCCGGGGGGTGCGCAAGTTAGCTACCGATAAGTAACCGCGAGTCTAGACCCGTGTCCCGAGCAGCGCGATCTCCGGGACGACCGGGACGCCGATCTGCGGCCCGACCTGGCGCGCGAACTCGCGGACGCCCTCCAGCTGCCGCTCGCCCAGTGAGAAGTCCAGCGTGGTGAAGTAGTCCTCCAGCTCCGCGGCGGGGAACTGCTCCCAGCGCTCGACCTGGCGGGCGACCTTGTCGACGTGCTCCAGCGAGATGTCGCGCGAGCGCAGGAACGCGGCGTGGACTTCGTGCACGATGTCCGGGAACTTCTCCAGATACTCCCGGCGCACCGCCCAGACCGCGAACACCATCGGCAGGCCGGTCCAGTCCTTCCACGCCTGCCCGAGGTCCAGCAGGTCCGCGCCCAGCCGCCGCGCGTCGTGGAGCCAGGCCCGCAGCGCCGGGTCGCCGATGATCACCCCGGCCGCGCCCTCCCGCAGCATCAGCTCCAGGTCCGGCGCGCAGGGGAAGTAGTCCGGGCGCACGCCGTACTTCTCCCGCAGGATCAGCTGGGCCAGCTCGACCGTGGTGCGGCTGGTCGAGCCGAGCGCGACGCGGGCGCCGCCGAGCTCCTCGAACGGCACCCGGCTCACCAGGTTGCAGCTCGTCACCGGGCCGTCGCTGCCGACCGCGACGTCCGGCAGCACCACCAGGTCGTCGGCGTGGCGCAGGTACTCGACCAGGCTGATCGGGCCGATGTCCAGGTCGCCGGCCACCAGCAGGTTGGAGAGCACGTCAGGGCTGTGCTTGACCAGCTCCATGTCGAGGATGGCGCCGGAGCTGACCAGGCCCCAGTAGATGGGCAGGCAGTTGAGGAACTGGATGTGCCCGACGCGGGGTCGCCGCCGGCACTGGGTGAGGTGCGCTTCGAGCCGCGCGCCGGAGTTGTCGTCCACCCACCCAGGCTACGTCCGGCTGATCAGTCCTCGTCCTCCAGGGCGGCGTTCGCCTGGAACCTGCCGGCGAGCTTCTCGGTGCGCGCGGTGACCTGCTCGGACATCGCGTCCCGCTGCCGCGACAGCAGGAAGAACGACGCCACGCCGGAGACCAGCAGCGCGCCCATCATCAGGTACAGCGCGCCCGCGCCGGTGACGATGTGCCCGGTCGCGGCCACGACGCCCCACAGCACGCCGAGCGACACGATGAAGATCGCGATCCGCAGCGTGGCGTAGCGCAGCGTGGCGTGCTTGGCGGACGCCGAGACCAGGCGCGCCTCCAGGTCGGGCGTGCCGGCCGCGGCGGTCTGGGCGGCTGTCTTGTTGTCGGCAGGCATCCGCCGACTCCTTCCATCGGTATGAGACCAGCGACGGGCGAGGCTACAGGCTCAGGGCCATGTGGACCTCGTCCCGGTAGTCGTCCGCCGCGACCCGCAGCATGCGCGGGATGCGGCCGACCTCGGTGTATCCGCACTTGGCGTAGAACCGTTCCAGCCCGAGCCCGCCGCGGCAGGTGAGGTGGAGCAGCTCGACACCGTCGAGGGTACGCGCCACGCGCTCGGCCTCCCGCATCAACTCCACGCCGTAGCCCTTGCCCTGGTGCTTCGGGTGCACGACCACGGTCTTCAGGATCCGCACATGGTCCTTCAGCGCGAACCGGTGGTCGGCGACCACCAGGAACGCGACCGGGTCGCCGTCCGGCGCCTCCGAGCCCACGAGCAGCAGGTCCAGCCCGGCGTTGAAGCCCTGGAACGCCTTGGCGTCCACGGCCTCGCGCCGCACCGGGGCGACGAAGCCGACGGCCCCGCCGGCGTTGGTGGCGTCCACCCAGGCGTCGACCAGCCGGGCACGCAACGCGCCGGGGATCTCGGAGTACGTGCGGAACGTCAGGGCCATGGCGGTCAGCGGGCCCGCCGCAGCCCGACCGCGATGTTCACCACGGTGACGGCGACCACGATCAGCGCGGCGCCGAAGACCTCGACCGGCGCCACGGGCTCGGTCCGGTCCAGCAGCAGCGCGCCGCCGGCCACCGCGAACAGGCCGACGGCCAGGATCCGCAGCTCGGTGCCGAGGCTGAAGGGGCGGCGGGAACGATCGGGAGACTTCACAAGATAGGACTATGCGATACCGGTCCACCGAATCCCAAATCAGGCTGACACCGCGGACGGCGAACGCCTCCCGCCCGGGAGATCGTTCGCCGTCCGTGACGGTCCCGACTCAGAACGTCATCAGCTGCGGCTCCTCGCGCCGCGCCGGCTCCGGGCCCTCGTACTCCTTGATGACCTCGTAGCGGGTGTTCCGCTCCACCGGCGTGAACCCGGCGTCGCGGATCAACTCCAGCAGGTCCTCGCGGGTCATCTTGTCCGGCGTGCCGAAGTTGTCGGCGTCGTGCGTGATCTTGTACTCGACCACCGAGCCGTCCAGGTCGTCGGCGCCGTAGTTGAGCGCCAGCTGCGCGGTGGACAGGCCGTGCATGACCCAGAAGCACTTCACGTGGTCGAAGTTGTCCAGCAGCAGCCGGGAGACCGCGAAGGTCTTCAGCGCCTCCACGCCGGTGGCCATCGGCTGGCCCATCAGCCGGTTCCGGACCTTACCGTCCTTGCTGTCGTGGAAGTCGTGCTGGAAGCGCAGCGGGATGAAGACCGCGAAGCCGCCGGTCTCGTCCTGCAGCTGCCGCAGCCGCAGGACGTGGTCCACCCGGTGCCGCGGCTGCTCGATGTGCCCGTACAGCATGGTGGCCGGCGTCCGCAGCCCCTTGGCGTGCGCCAGCCGGTGGATCCGGGACCAGTCCTCCCAGTGCGTCTGGTGGTCCACGATCCGCGACCGGATCTCCTCGTCGAAGATCTCCGCTCCGCCGCCGGTCAGCGACTCCAGGCCGGCCTCGATCAGCTCGTCCAGGATGGCGTCGGCGCTCAGCCCGGAGATGCGCTCGAACCAGTGGATCTCGGTGGCGGTGAAGGCCTTGATCGAGACGCCGGGCAGCACCGCCTTCAGCTCGCTGATCGACTTGGGGTAGTAGCGCCAGGGCAGCGTGGGGTGCAGGCCGTTGACGATGTGCAGTTCGGTGATGCCGTCCGGCTCCATGCCCTTGGCCAGCCGCACCGCCTCCTCGATGCGCATCGTGTAGGCGTCCTTCTCCCCCGGCTTGCGCTGGAAGGAGCAGTACGCGCACGACGCCGAACAGACGTTCGTCATGTTCAGGTGGCGGTTGACGTTGAAGTAGACCTTGTCGCCGTTCTTCCGCGTCCGGATCTCGTGCGCGAGCTCGCCGAGCCACGCCACCTCGTCGGTGTCGTACAGCGCCACCCCGTCGTCGAAGGACAGCCGCGAGCCGGAGAGGACTTTCTCCTCGATCTCCCGCTTCAGCCCGGAATCCATGCCTTCACCTCTTCTGTCGCTGTAGCACCGGCAGAAGCAGGGTACGCCCCGCGGGTGTCACAACATCGTTCGGATTCCTAGATCACGTTGCCATCCGGAGCCCCGACAGCGGATAGTCGTCATCATGTCCGAATCACCCTCCAGACGAGCCGCCGACTGGCCCCCGCCGGACGAGCGTGGTGGCGGTCGCGGTCAGCGTCCTGACGGCTACGGTCAGCGAGCGAACGCCGCACAGACGCCGTGGGAGCCGCAACCGCGGTCGGCGCAGCGTCCGGCCGGGCGCGACGACCGCACCCGCCGCGGAGGGTACGACGACGGCTACGGACAACAGGGGCAGCCGCAGGGCCGCCCCGCCGCCGGCGGCCGCGGCGGCGCGGCGTACTCCGGCGGCTACGAGGACGACGGCCGCTCCGGCGCCCGGCGCGGCTCGCGCTCCGGCGGCCGGGAAGCGGGCTACGACGACGGG
>NZ_BAAAQM010000022.1:0-140828 GCF_039531675.1 Catenulispora subtropica | reverse complement strand
TCTCGGGCTTGAGGTCGAACACCGCGTGGTGCGTGTAGGCGGCCTGGGTGAGGTAACCGCCGGTGGTGTGCAGGATGCCCTTGGGCTTACCGGTGGTGCCGGATGTGTAGAGGATGTACAGCGGGTGTTCGGAGTCGAACCCGACCGGAGTGTGCTCGGTGCGCTGGGTGTCCACATGCTCGTGCCACCACACGTCGCGGTCCTGGTCCCAGGCCACGTCGTGCCCGGTGCGCCGGACCACGAGCACCTTCTCGATCGTCGGTGACGCGCCGGCCGCCTCGTCGGCGTTCGCCTTCAGGTTCACGACCGAGCCGCGGCGGTGGTAGCCGTCGGCGGTGATCAGCAGCTTGGCGCCGGCGTCCTCGATCCGGCCGCGCAGCGCCTCGGGGGAGAAGGCGGCGAAGCACACCGAGTGCACCGCGCCGATGCGGGCGCAGGCCAGCATCGCGACCGCGGTCTCCGGGATCATCGGCATGTAGATCGCGACCCGGTCGCCGGCGGCGATGCCGAGGGCGGTCAACGCGTTGGCGGCCTTGCAGACCTCCGTCTTGAGCTCCGCGTAGGTGAGGGAGCGGGAGTCGCCCGGCTCGCCCTCGAAGTGGATCGCGACGCGGTCGCCGTGGCCCTCCGCGACGTGCCGGTCGACGCAGTTGTAGCAGGCGTTCAGGCGGCCGCCGACGAACCACTTGGCGAACGGCCTCTCCGACCAGTCCAGGACCTGCGTCCACGGCTCGTCCCAGTGCAGGCGCCCGGCCTGGGCGGCCCAGAACGCCTCGCGATCGGCGTCGGCCGCGGTGTAGGCCAATCCGGTGACGTTGGCGTGATCGGCCAGCTCCTGCGGGGGCGGGAAACGGCGGTTCTCCCGCAACAAGTTGGACAAAGTCTGGTTGTTCTCAGTCATCTTCCCAACATCTCCCCAGCCCTCATTGGAAAACGGACGGGCGAGGACCGCAACCCAACGGCCCTCGCCCACTCTGGTCCCGCGGCCCTACCGCGGCCAGGTCGGGAACAACTGCCTCTTGTGTGTCTCGTTCACCACCGCGGCGAATGAGGCGTACCAGGCGGCGAGCGCCGTCAGGATGCCCAGCCACCCGCCGATCCGCGTCATCGCCGCGGGCGGCGTGGCAGCGTTCTGCCACGCGCCGATGGCCAGGCACAGGAAGGTGATGGTCAGCAGCACGAACACGGCGAGCACGGCGCCGTTGGTGCGCGTCGCCGCCACCGTCATGTAGCCGGTGAACAGGAACCAGGCGAACAGGTACAGGCCGATGGTCTTGTGCGCGTCGCCGCCGGTGCCCAAGCGCACGATGCCCCAGTAGCTCAGCCAGAACGCGCCGAACGAGCTGAACGCGGTCGCGCCGAACGTGTTGCCGCGCCGGTACTCCCACATGCCGGCCAGGAGCTGCGCGATGCCGCCGTAGAACAGGGCCAGGCCGAGGATGACGTCGCCGCTGCCCTTCTCGGAGATGAGGTTGGCGTTGACGAAGCTGAGGATGAACGTGGTCATGGCGAAGCCGGCCAGCCCGAGGGGGGCCGGGTCGGCGGTGCCGCCGGAGGACGGCGCTGGGGCGTTCGGGGTCTCACTCACGGCAGATGCGTCCCTTCCGTCGGTGACGGACATGTCCGGTCCTTGCCGGACGTGTCGTGTCCACCGTAGGAAGCAGATCGACGGGATGACACGGCGACACGCCAGGAAGTGGACCATCGGTTGGCGGGCTGCGGCGAACGGTCGGCGTGGCGCGGTGAGTGGGCCGGGCGCGGAGGGGTGTGATCGGATGACGATCGCCGTGTCAGAGCACGGCGAGCCGGTCCACCAGCAGCTCCAGCCTCGGCTCGGCGTCCCCCGGCAGCAGCCGTCCCGTCCGGCTCAGGGTCGCCAGCCCGTGCAGCGACGCCCAGAACACCTCGGTGAACAGCCCCGGGTCGACGCCGTCCCCGGCGACCTCGCCCAGGCTCTCCAGCAGCGCGGCGAAACCGTCTTTGAGGGGTTCCGGGGTCTCCTCGACCGCGAACGCCAGGCCGCCGTCGAGCTGGAACAGGGCGTCGTAGGCCGCCACGTTGCGGGCGGCGAAGTCGAGGTAGGCGCGCGCCAGGGCGACGACTCGCTCGCGCGGGTCCTCCACGCCGGCGGTCGCGGCCCGCACCGCCACGGCCAGTTCGCCGGCGGCTTCCAGGGCGACGGCGCCGATGATCTCCCGTTTGCCGCGGAAGTGGCTGTAGAGGACGGGCTGGCTGTACTCGATGCGCTCGGCGAGCCGGCGGGTGGTGACCGCGTCCCAGCCCTGCTGCTCGGCGAGTTCGCGGGCCGTGGCCACGATGAGGCGCTCGCGCTCCGCCCGTTCGCGCTGTTTGCGGTCCTGTACCGACATGCCTCGATTCTAGCATCGCTAGACAACCGAGCGGCAGCAGTACTAGCGTTGCCTCAACAGCTAGCAACGCTAGATCTCGGGAGGATCATCATGCTCACCGCACTAGAGGTGGTCACCACCGTGGTCGTCGGCGTGATGGTGGGGGTGGAGTTCTCGGTCGCCTTCGTCATCAATCCGATCCTCAACGCGCTCCCCGATGACAGTGCCCAACTCGGTCACGCCCACGGGGGGCGCATGCTCGGCGCCGTGATGCCGGTGTGGTACATCACCTCGCTCCTCCTCGCCGCGGTCTGGGCCGTGGCCGGCTGGCACCACCACGGCGCCGGCCTCGTCGTCACAGCGAGCGGGCTGCTGATCCTCAGCGTGGTCATGTCGATCCTGCTGCTGGTCCCGATCAACAACCGGAACAAGACCTGGACCCCCGAGAACCGGCCCGCCGACTGGAAGCAGCAGCTGAGCCGCTGGGACCGCTACCACTACGTCCGGGTCGCCCTCATCATCGCCGCCTTCGCCCTGCTGGCCGCGGCTCTCGCCTGATCCGTCCCCGTCAAGGAGTCACCATGTCCGTGGAACTGAACCACACCATCGTCCCCGCCCACGACCCGCAAGCCTCGGCGCAGTTCCTCGCCGACATCCTCGGCCTGCGCGTCGAGCCGCCGCTGGCGCACTTCACGCCGGTCGCGCTGGCCAACGGCGTCAGCCTGGACTACGACCGGGCGGACGAATTCGAGCCGCACCACTACGCGTTCATGGTCGGCGAGCAGGAGTTCGACGCCGCTCTGGCCCGTATCCAGCAGAGCGGGATCACCCACTACGGCGATCCCGCATGCCGAGAGATCGGTGAGCTCTACCACAGCAGGTACGTCATAGGCCGCAGGGGCACCTACTTCCGCGACCCGAACGGGCACCTCATGGAAATCCTCACCCGGGGCGGCGCCGAGTCCTGAGACCGGTCTTCAGCGGAGCCGGCCGATCATCGTGTCCAGTTCGTCGGTCCAGGTGAGGGTCGCGTCCATGGCTGGATCCCGGCTGGCGCGGAAGGACGCGAGGGTCGGTGGCGCGAAGAACTGGGGCGCTATCCAGGTCCTCCGGTCGAAGGGGTACGAGGTCTGCCACGCCGGGTCGGGCGAGGCAGTCTGTCCTCCGCGCCGCTGGTCACGAGGCCGGATCGCTGAGCCGGACCCCCGCCAGCACCTCCGCGACCGCCTGCATCCCGACCCGTGACGCCCCGAACGACGCCACCCACGCCGCCCCGCCCGGGTCGACGTGCGGCACGCCGAGTTCGACCACGATCGCGTCCGGACGCTCCTTCGCCAGTGCGGTCACCCGTTCCACGTCCTCCGGCTTCTGCTGGAGTCCGCGGACCGCGATCACCAGCGGGCGTCCGGCGGGCAGATCGGCGGCGTCGGCGACCTCGGTGAGCGGGGCCCGGGTGGTGCCGGGCAGGAGTTCGGCGAGGTGGTCGGCCAGGCTGCGCGGCAGTTCGGCTTCGACGACGTGCGGGGGCTGGGGCAGGGGGAGGGCGGTGGGGTCGGAGCGCAGGATCCTGATGGCGCGGCGGGCGGCCCGCAGGCCCTCGGGGGAGCCGCCTTCGAGACTGTCAGCGTCCTGGTGGCCCGCCTCCCGCGTCTTCCGCCGCCACGCCGCGAACTCCGCCACCCGGCCGGCCGCCTCCACCAGCCGTGCCTCCGGCAACGAGCCGTCGCGCACGGCGGCGGTGATCGCGGCGGTCAGCTCCGTCATGTCGTCGTCGGTGCTGTCGGAGTCGACGCACACCAGGTCCAGGCCGGCGGCGAGGGCCCGCACGGCCGCGCCGGCCAGTCCGTAGCGCGCCCGGACCGCGGCCATGCCGATGGCGTCGCTGACGGCCAGGTCCTCGAAGCCGAGGCCCGCGCGGAGCAGGCCGTGGATCACGGCCGGGCTGACGGAGGCCGGGTGCTCCGGGTCCAGGGCGGGGATGAGCAGGTGCGCGACCATCACGGCGCGGGCTCCGGCGGCCACCGCGGCGCGGAACGGCGGGAGCGTGTCGCGTTCCAGGTCGGCGCGGGTGGCGTGGACCGTGGGCAGGCCGAAGTGGGAGTCGACGGTGGTGTCGCCGTGGCCGGGGAAGTGCTTCGCGCACGCCGCCACTCCGGCCCCGTGCAGTCCGCGTACGGCCGCCGCGACGTGCCGGGCGACCAGCATCGGGTCCGCGCCGAACGAGCGCGCGCCGATCACCGGGTTGCGCGGCTCGGTGTTGACGTCGGCCACCGGCGCGTAGTCCAGGTCGATGCCGCCGGCCCGCACCCGTGTCCCCACCGAGCGGGCCGTCGCCTCGGTCAGCGCCACGTCGTCGATCGTGCCCAGCGCCAGGTTCCCCGGGTACGACGACCCCGCGGCGTGCTCCAGCCGCGTGATGTCGCCGGCCTCCTCGTCGACGGCCACGAACACGTCCGGGTTCTCCGCGCGCAGCGTGTCGGTCAGCGCCCGCAACTGCCCGGGGGTCTGGATGTTCATCCCGAACAGGATCACCGACCCGAGCCCGCCGGCCAGCCGCCGCCGTATCCAGTCCGGAGCGGCCGTGCCCGTGAACCCGGGTTGCAGGACGCGGGCGATCAGACCGTCGAGCTCAGACATCAGGACCCTCCATCGCGCGGATACAGCAGATACGGACCTCGTTGCTCGGCGAAGCGCAGCGCCGAATCCCGCCATCCGGCGAGGATCGCCTCCGTGGGCACGCCTTCCATCACGTCCTTCCGGAAGCGGTCCGATCCGGCCAGCAGATCGAAATGCCGTTCCCGGAACGCGAGCTCCTCCGGCCAGCCCTCCCGCAGCGCACCCAGCACCGTCGCTCCGATCGCCAGCGGATCGACCGCGTCGGGATCGGTGACGTGCAGCTGCGCGCCGCAGATCTGTTCGCCCGCGTAGAGGTCGAAAGCAGGGGTCGCGTACGCCTCCCGCACCACGATCCCCGCCAGGGCCGCCCCGCGCAGCCGCTCGGCGAACGACCGGTCCAGCCACGGCGCCCCGATGAGCTCGAACGGCGTCGTCGTCCCGCGCCCGACCGAGACGTTGGTCCCCTCCAGGAAACACGTTCCCGGGTAGAGCAGGGCGCTGACAGCGGTCGGCAGGTTCGGCGACGGCGGCACCCACGGCAGCCCCGTCGCCGGGAACAGGCTCCGGGCGTCCCAGTCGGTCAGCGGCACGATCTCCGGCGCCGGAACACCCAGACGGACGGCGAAGAACCCGCCGAGCTCACCCATCGTCATCCCGTGCCGCACGGGGACCGGCGCCCGCCCGACGAACGAGGCGTGGGCCGGATCGAGGACGGGCCCTGATACGGCGAGGCCGCCCAGCGGGTTCGGCCGGTCCAGCACGCACACCCGCACGCCGACCGGCGCCGCGGCGGCCAGCGCGTCGTACAGGCTGGACTCGTAGGTGAAGAAGCGCGCGCCGACGTTCTGCAGATCGACCGCGAGGACGTCGATGCGGGATTCGGCCAGCATCCCGGACAGGTGGTCCGCGGTGTGCCGGTACGTGTCGTAGACCGGGAGCCCGGTGCTCGAGTCGACGAGCGCCGACTCGGAGTCCCCGGCCTGCGCCGTCCCGAGCACACCGTGCTCCGGGCCGAACAGCGCGCGCAGATCCGCCTTGGCTTCGAGCAGAGCGTGCGCGGCATGGCGGCCGTCGGAGGTGATCGCGGCGGGGTGGGTCAGCAGGCCGACGCGCCGGCCCGCGAACGGGACCTCGGAGCTGAGAACGCAGAGACGCTCCAGACCGGAGACGGTCACGCGGGCAGCCGGGACCACGCCGCTCACGCGCCGACCGCCTTCTCGAACGTCCAGAACACCCGGCCCAGCCTGGCACCGACCGCCCGCGAATAGAACCGCACCGGTCCCACCCACCCGATCTCGGCCACCGCGACCCCGGCTTCGTGCTGGTCGGCCAGGCAGCGCCGGAGCAGCACCGCCCCGATGCCCAGCCCGCGGGCCGCGCCGTCGGTCCCCATCGGGCCGAAGACCGGGACGCGCTGCACGCCGTGCGCCGCGAAGCCGAGGAAGGCACCGTCGCGCACGGCCACATGCAGTGTCGGCGGCTCGTTGCGCAAGGCCGTCGAACACTCCTGGGCCCAGGATCCGCCGAACTCGGCTTCGATCCACGTGCGCAGCGCCTCCTCGTCCGCGGGTTCGCCGCGCCGCACCTCGACACCGAGGTCGGCCAGGCGGCGGACGTCGGCGTCGGTGGCCAGGAACCCGTCCCGCTCCGCGGCGGCCAGGTCGACGACCATGTTGTTCGCGTCGAGCAGCCGCTCGTAGCCGGCGGACTCGGCCAGGCAGGCCGCCGGGGTGTAGCGGATGTCGATGCCGGGCCACGCGTGGGTCGGGGGGTTGCCGCGGATCCGCAGGCGGGCGGCCCCGGCGGCGATCAGCCGGCGCTCGACCTCGGCCAGCAGCGCCCGGCCGACGCCCCGGCCACGGTGTCCGGCCGGGACCACGAGGAGGTCGACGTGGCCGGTGGCGGGCTGGCCGTCGCGCGCCGGGCGCAGCGAGCCCAGGGCGAAGCCGACGACAGCGGGATCGGCGGGTTCGGCGGTGTCGGCGGTCTCCGCCACGATCCGGCAGCCGCCGGCGGCCGCGTGCCACAGCAGGTCCACGATCGCGGGGGCGTCGGGATCGTGGACCAGCGCGTCGCGGGCCAGGGCCCGCAGGGCCGGGAGGTCATCGGGGGAGGCTTGGCGCATCGCGACCCTCTTCGTCATTTGCTAACGTCTTCAGACATCATTGACGGTGGAAACCTACCACCGGCGCCGTGCGGGAAGGAACCCGAGATGAGCAGCGATCCCGGCGAGATCGTCGCCGACGCCGTGAGCCGGGGCGTGGTCCCGGGCGCGGTGCTGAGGTACGGCCGCGGCGCCGACGGCCCGGTGCGCGGCGGCGCGTTCGGCGCGTTCGGCGCGGCCTCCCGCACCTCCGGGTCCGCAGACCCCGTCGACGCCACCGACCCCGCCGACGCCGCAGACCCCGCCGGCGCCGACGTCGTCTACGACCTCGCCTCCCTGACGAAGGTCACGGCGACGCTCCCCCTGGTACTCCGGCTGGTGGCGGACGGCCGGATCGCGCTCGACGACCCCGTGGTGCGGTACCTGCCGGGCTTCGCGGCCGGCGACACCATCACCGTCCGCCACCTCCTCTCCCACAGCTCCGGCCTGCCCGCGCACCGCGAGGTGTGGCGGCTGCCCGGCACGGCCGAGGACCGCTTCGCGGTCGTGCTGGCCGAGCCGCCCGAAGCCGCGCCGGGGACCGTCGTCCGCTACTCCGACCTGGGCTTCATCCTGCTCGGCCGGATCGTCGCCGACGTCACCGCGCAGCCGCTGGACCAGGCCTTCGCCGAGCTGGTCGCGGCCCCGCTGGGCCTGGCGTCGACCGGCTACCGGCCGGCCGGCGGGGCGGCCCCGACCGAGGCGAACTGGTTCGACGATCCCGCGCGTCAGGACCCGAAGACCGGCGTGGTGCACGACGAGAACGCCGAAAGCCTCGGCGGCGTCGCGGGCCACGCCGGGCTGTTCGGGACCGCCGACGACGTCGCCGCCTACCTGACGGCCGGCTGGCTCGCGGCCGACAGCCCGATCCTGGACCCGGCGATCCGGGCCGAGGCGCTGCGGTGCCAGACCGCGGGACTGGCCGGCGTCCGCGGTCTGGGCTGGACGTTGCGGGGCGACTCGTACGACTTCATGTCCGAGGCCTGGCCCCGCGCCGGGGCCGGGCACACCGGGTTCACCGGCACCAGCGCGGCCTTCGACCCGGAGTCGGGGATCTGGTGCGTGCTGCTGACCAACGCCGTGTTGTTCGGGCGCGGGAACCGGACGCGCGAACTGCGGCGGACCCTGCACGCGGCGGTCGCCGCCGAGTTCGGCGTGGCGTCGCCGACAGTCCTCAACGGGGAGTCCGGCCGGGCTCCGAGCGGCTCTAGGATCAGCGCATGACCACTGGGAATCGGCAGGGACGCGGCGCGCGCGGGGGCGGGTCGTCCGTCTCGGCCGCCGCCGGCACGGGGTCCGTCACGGGGTCCGGCACGGGTGCTGGAACCGCTACGGGCGCCGGGGCCGGGAACGGCGCGGCCGCCGTCGTCGAGGCGGGTCCGCCGCCGACCGTGCTGGTGCGCATCCGCGCCCTGCTGCCGACGCTGCCCCCCTCCGAGCGCCGCGTCGCCGAGGCCGCGATCGCCGATCCCTCGGGCGTCGCGGCGAAGACCATCAGCGAGCTGGCAGCCGAGTGCGACACGTCGGAGACCACGGTCATCCGCTTCTGCCGCGCGGTCGGCCTGAAGGGCTACCCGGAACTGCGCATCGGGCTGGCGGCCGCCGCCGGCATCGAGGACGCGGCGGCCTCCGCGCCCACCGTCGGCGGCGACATCGGCCCCCGCGACTCCCTGGCCGACGTGGTCACCAAGCTCGGCTACGCCGACGCCCGCGCCGTCGAGGACACCGTGGCCCAGCTGGACCTGACGCTGCTGGAGCGCGCGGTCGACGCCGTGGTCTCGGCCGGCGCCGTCGACATCTACGGCATCGGCGCCAGCGCCCTGATCGCCGCCGACCTGCACCAGAAGCTGCACCGCATCGGTCACCGCGCCGCGGCCTGGCCGGACGCCGAGAACGCCCTGACCTCCGCGGCCCTGCTCGGCCGCGGCGACGTCGCCATCGGCATCTCCCACACCGGCGCCACCCCCGCCACCGTCACCGCCCTGGCCGAAGCCCACGACAACGGCGCCCGCACCATCGCCATCACCAACTTCCCCCGCTCACCCATCACCGACGTCGCCGACCTGGTCCTCACCACCGCCGTCCGCGAGACCACCTTCCGCTCCGGCGCCATGGCCAGCCGCATCGCCGCCCTGACCGTGGTCGACTGCCTGTTCGTCGGCGTGGCGCAGCGCAACTTCAGCCGCACCACGCGCGCGCTGGAGCGGACGCGCAGCGCGGTGCAGGGGGCGCGGGGGCGGTAAGCGTCACGCCGCTCGACGCCGGGTCTCCGCCATGGCCCGAAGGACGAGCCACGCGAATCCCACGGCCGCGTCCGTCTCTCCGGCGCGGACCGGCAGGTGACGCAGCAGGACCACGTCGTCCAGCGCGACCTCCTCCCGCGCCAGGACGAACACCAAGGCCAGGAACGCCGACCGGGCGTTCCCGTCGTCGAACGGGTGGAAGAAGCACACGTCGAGGTAGGTCCGGGCGGCGCGCGCCGCGAGCGGCAGGGCTCCGGGCCCTGACCCGCTCTCGGCCAGGCACGCGTCGAAGCGCGCGCGGGTGTCCGGCCCGATGCCGTACCGCTCCCGGCCGTGCTTGGCGAACGCCGGATACCTGCGGAACTCCGGCGGCTCCGGAGTCCCCAGGACCTGCTGCTGCCACCCGCGCAACAGCTCGAAGTCCAGATCGGCGCCGCGTGCGGCGTCCGCCCGCACCCGCTCCAGGGCGGCCAGCAGGCCCCGGCCGCGGTCGGGGTCGAGGACGGCGTCGAAGGCGTCGACACAGGCCGCCGCGCCGTCCCGGGCCGGCACCAGCGGGGCGCCGGCGACGTCGGCGGCGTCGGCGTTCTCCATCGCCTCGTGCCACGGCACCGACTCCCGCACGTCGAGCCACCGCTGCAAGTGGTCCGCCGCGGTCCCGACCGGCCACGCACCGTGCCCCGGTTCCAGCGACCCGGCCAGCTGCTCGGCGATCTCGTCGACCACCAGCGGCTCGGGCCGGACCCAGCTGTGGAACCGCGGACCGACGGCGTCCTCGACCAGCACGGTGGCGGCGGCAGGGGAGACTCCCCACCGCATCAGGAACCAGCGGAGCACCTGGTGGCACAGTCCGTACCAGCCGCCGCTGCAACCCGTGCGGTCGATCACCCGCAGGATCAGGCTGCGCGCGGTCCGCTCCCACAGGATCCGCTGCTCCTCGATCGCCGCCAGATCCAGCGGATACGCCTCGAACCGCCAGGCCAGACCCTCCACCCACTCGCGCCATTCGCCCACCGCCGCGACCACGCGCTCCAGCGTCTCCTCCGGAGTGGTGACCGAGTCAGCCGTGCAGCACCAGCTCCACACCGGTCCGCCGTCGCGCTCGCGATGGGTCCATCCCAAGGCCCAGACCCCGAACCGCTCCACGAGCGCGAAGGTCATCGCGTCGGTCCAGAGATCCGCCTCCTCACGGAACCGGTGGTATTCCGCCGAGCCGGAAACCAAGCCGTCCGGCCGGCGCGGTGAGCGCAGGGCGGGCCCCAAGCCCGCGATCGCCGACGCCGCCGTTCCGCTGTCGAAGGGATGCCGCGCCGGGTCCACGTCGTCCCACACCAGGGGGACCGTGTAAAGCCACGTCAACACCGCGCCAGACTGGCCGCTCGGCGGTCGCCGATCAACCGGATAAAGAGCGGACGGCCTCCGCGCGGGGCTCAGGTCCGCGCGGAGGCCGCCAGAGCCGCGCGGACCTGGCCCGACGCGGCGGCCAGCGCCCGGCGCGCCTCACTCGGCGTCGTCGCGCCGAGCAGGCACACCAGCGCCGTCTTCAGCTCGCCGTCCGACGCGGCCAGGGCCGTCGCGCACGCCTCCTCGGGCAGGCCGGTGGCCTCGGTGAGGATGGTCAGGACGCGGCCGCGGAGTTTGCCGTTGGTGGGGGCGAGATCGACCATCAGGTTCGAGTAGGTGTGGCCCAGGGCGATCATCGCGGCCGTCGACAGGCCGTTGAGGATCAGCTTCTGGGCGGTGGCCGCCTTCAGGCGGGTGGAGCCGGCGACGGCCTCGGGGCCGGTGTCGGCGCCCAGGTGCACGTCCGCCTCCCCGGCCAGGGCGGCGCCGGGGTTCGCCGAGACCAGGACCGTGTAGGCGCCCGCGGCGCGCGCCGCTCGCAGGGCTCCGGCCACGTACGGCGCGCGGCCGCTGGCCGTCAGGCCCACCGCGACGTCGCCCGGCCCCACCTCGGCGGCGTCCGCGGCCCCGCCGGGCTCGGAGTCCTCGGCGCCCTCGACCGGGATGGTCAGGGCGCTGATCCCGCCGGCGATGTGCGCGACCACCACGCCCGGCGGCAGGCCGAAGGTGGGGATCAGCTCGGCGGCGTCCATCACCGCCACGCGGCCGGAGGTGCCGGCGCCGAAGTAGTGGACCCGGCCGCCGGCCCGCAGCCGCCGCACGGTCTCGTCGACCACCTCGGCCAGCGCCGGCAGCACGGCGGCCACCGCGCCGGGCACCCGCGCGTCCTCGGCGTTCATCAGCCGCAGCACCTCCACCGTCGGCACGGCGTCGATGGCCACGGTCGCCGGGTTGCGCTCCTCCGTCGGCGCGGCGACGCGGTCGGCGGTCGGCGGGGTCAGAGGGCTCATGCGTGGGCGTTCCTCTCGGGTGGAACCGGGGCGGAGGGAGACGGTGCTGAGAAGGACGGTGCTGAGAAGGACGGTGCGGAGAAGGACGGTGCGGAGAAGGACGGTGCGGAGAAGGACGGTGCTGCGGTGGGTGTCGTTGGCAAGTTACGGAATGAACAGGATTCGCGCAACTCATTGACGAAGCCCGACGGCGCGCTCTACGGTTCCTGCACCGAGGCGGCCCCGCCGCGCTCGAGGATCGACCAGCTCAGAACCGAGCGGAATCCCCCATAACGCCCCGTCCCACCGATCCGAACGGAGACGTCAGGACCATGTCCCGGCAAAAAACACTGGCCGCGGCGGTCGCCGCGGCGGTCGCCCTGACCGCGCTGTCGGCCTGTTCCAGCTCCTCGTCGAAGAAATCCAACGGCGGCACGAGCAGCGGCGGTGCCAAGGACGGCGGCGTGTACACCAGCATCGACGCCAACAACCAGATCACCGCCGGCGCGCCGATGAACCCGTTCAACGCCGCGCCCAACATGTTCCTCGGCTACAACCAGATGTCGCTGGGCTTCGACAAGAAGAACCCGTCGGACCCCAACGACTTCTTCCCCGGCCTGGCCGCCAGCTGGACCGCCTCCGACGCCGGCCTGACCGTGCAGCTGCAGCCGAACGCCAAGTGGTCCGACGGCACCCCGGTCACCGCCGCGGACATCAAGACCTCGCTGGCCATCGCCTACACCCAGGGCACCGCGGGCCCGGCGGCCGGCAACTTCGAGATCTCCGACGTCAAGGACCTCGGCGGCGGCAAGGTCGAGATCGACGAGGTCCCGGGCGTCAAGAACCTCTACTTCCAGCGCCTGGTGCTCTCCGCGACCATCGTCAACGACAAGGTCTACAGCGGCCAGCTCCCGGCCGACGTCTGGACCACCATCGCCGCCGCCCAGGGCAGTGACGCCGCGGCCGCGAAGTCCGCCGCCGACAAGCTGACCGCGGCCGGCAAGCCGATCGCCGCCTTCGCCCCGGCCAAGGACATCTCGGCCGGCCCGTTCGTGCTGACCCGCGTCGGCCCCGGCGAGGCGCTGCTGGACCGCAACCCGAACTTCTTCGCCGTCTCCAAGGTCTCGCCGAAGCAGGTCATCCTGCGGCACTACTCCGGCAACCAGCAGATCTGGGGCTACATGAACAACGGCGAGCTGGACTCCGCGCCGTACACCGCGATGCCGACCAACATCCTGGACCAGGTGCTGAAGGCCGGCTACACCCGCGTCGACGCCCCCAGCTACGTCAGCGCCTCGATCGCGTTCAACGAGAAGCAGGCGCCGTACGACAAGACCGCGGTCCGCCAGGCGCTGGCGTACGTGATCGACCGCGAGGCGGTGACCAAGGTCGGCGAGCCGGTCGGCGGCATGACCACGCCCTACACCACCGGCCTGATCCACTCCCAGACCGACACCTTCCTGTCCGACGACCAGAAGGCCGCGCTGAACGCCTACAAGCCGGACACCGCCAAGGCCGCCACCCTGCTGCAGGGCGCCGGCTTCACCAAGGACGGCTCCGGCCAGTGGCACCTGCCCGACGGCACCCAGTGGACGATCACGCTGCAGACCGTGAACGGCTTCTCCGACTGGATCTCCGCCTCCACCATCGTGGCCAACGAGCTGACCGCCTTCGGCATCAAGACCACCCCCGCGGTCACCGCCGACTTCGCCACCTACCAGAAGGAGATGGCGGCCGGGAAGTACGCGGTGGGCTGGTGGCTGGTCGCCCTGGGCCCGCAGACCGACAAGGCCTACAACCGCATCTACGGCTCCGCCGACGGCTACACCGTCAAGAACGGCCAGGCCACGCACAGCGACACCTCGCCGGCGAACTGGCAGCACACCCCGGCCACGTACACCGTGAACGGTCAGAGCATCGACCCGGGCCAGCTCACCGCGCAGCTGTCGGTGACCCCGGTCTCGGACCAGAAGCCGATCATCGCCCAGCTCGCCGCGGCCACCAACCAGGAGCTGCCGATGATCCAGATCTGGGACTACACCAAGGTCGGGTTCTACAACGAGAAGCACTTCACGAACTTCCCCAAGAGCGGTCAGGACGCGCTGCTGCTGAACCCGCCCGGCGTCTGGATGATGCAGGGCTTCGTGCAGGCCAAGTGACCGGGTAAGAACTCCGCGGAAGAAGGCAACAGGGTCGGGACGATGACAGGAACAGGGAGGGGAGGAAGATGACGGGATTCGCCCGCCGGCTCGCCGGCAAGCTCCTTGCGGGGCTGGTGATGGTCTGGGTCGTGGTGACGTTCACGTTCTTCCTCGTGCACGCGCTGCCCGGCAAGCCCGGTGATGTGCAGTACGAGCAATACATCATGCAGGGGCTCACGCCGGACCAGGCACAGGCCAAGGTCGCCTCGATCTACGGCTTCACCTCCCATGACTCGCTGTTCGCCCAGTACGCCGGCTACCTCGGCAAACTGGTGCGCGGCGACCTCGGCGAGTCCATCAGCTACAGCGGCGTGCCGGTCAGCCACCTGATCTGGTCGGCGCTGCCGTGGACGGTCATCCCGGTGCTGTCCGGTCTGCTGGTCAGCTTCCTGATAGGGGTGGTCGCCGGCGTCGTGGCCGCGGTCAAGCGGTCCAGCCGCTGGGGCGGGCTGCTGAGCGTGTCCGGCTCGCTGGTCGCCGGCGTCCCCTCCTTCGTCCTGGCCCTGTTGCTCCTGCTGGTGTTCCACACCGAGTGGAACCTGCTGCCGGACGCCGGCACCAGCGACATCACGACCGAACCGGGCTGGAACCCGGACTACATCGGCTCGGTGGTCCAGCACGCGGTGCTGCCGGTGTGCAGCTACGCCCTGCTCAGCTACGGCGGCTGGCTGCTGGCCATGAAGTCCTCGGTCGTCACCGTGCTCGGCGACGACTTCATCCTGGCCTCCGAGCTGCGCGGCATCGCCCCGGTGACCCGCGCCCGCTACATCGGCCGCAACGCCATCCTGCCGCTGTTCACGGTGCTGGCCCTGTCCTTCGGGATCATGTTCGCCGGGTCCTTCTTCATCGAGGACACCTTCGACTACCCCGGTCTGGGCAACCTGCTGCTGAAGAGCATCGGCACCCGCGACTACCCGGTGATGGCCGGAGCGTTCCTGCTGATCACCGTGGCCATCATCGCGGCGAACATCCTCGCCGACCTGTGCTACACCCTGATCGACCCGAGAGTGAGGCGCTGACATGGCCGCCACCGCCGCCCTGGCGACCGCCGTGCGCAACCGCCGTCCGGCCTTCCTGGCCTTCCGCCGGGCCGTTCTGCGCAAGCCCAGCCGGATCGTCGGCTTCGCCATCATCGTGTTCTTCACCCTGATGGGCATCTGCGGCCCCTGGTTCTACGGCACCCTGGCCGTGGACCCGAACGCGATCTACGCCCCGCCCAGTGCCGACCACTGGCTGGGCACCGACTTCGCCGGCTCCGACGTGTTCCAGGAGGTGGTGGTCGGCGCGCGGTACGTGCTGTCCACCGCCGCCCTGGCCGCGCTGTTCACCAGCTTCTTCGGCATCACCGTCGGCCTGGTCGCCGGCTACCACCGGGGCTTCGTCGACAGCGCCCTGATGCGCGTCACCGACTTCGTCCTGACCATTCCCGGCCTGCCGCTGCTGATCATCCTGTCCACAGTGTGGAGCTTCGGCAGCCCTTGGCAGATGGGCCTGGTGCTGGGCCTGACCGGCTGGGGCGGCGTCGCCCGCGCCGTGCGCTCGCAGGCGCTGTCGCTGCGCGAGCGCGGCTTCCTGGAGGCCGCCCGCGGCCTGGGCCTGCCCAGCCGCCACATCATCGTCAAGGAACTGCTGCCGAACATCGCGCCCTACGTCGCCATGCACCTGTTGCTGTCGGTGATCGGCTTCATCGGCGCCGAGGTCGGCCTGTTCTTCCTCGGCCTGGTGCCGTTCTCCAGCACCAACTGGGGCGTGATGCTGAACCAGGCGGTGTTCTCCGGCGGCGCGATGAACAGCCCCGACGCGCTGGTCTACCTGCTGGCGCCGCTGGTGTGCATCCTGCTGCTCACCCTCGGCATCGTGCTGTTCCTCGACGCCGTCGACGAACTGTTCAACCCGCGACTGAGGGAGCGCGCATGAGCGAGGTCCAGGTACGCGGCCTCACGGTCGAATACCAGACGTCCGCCGGCTGGCTGCCCGCGGTGGCCGGCGCCTCCCTCGACCTGCGGGCCGGGGAGATCACCGGCCTGGTCGGCGAGTCCGGCTCCGGCAAGTCCACGCTGGCGCTGTCGCTGCTGAACGCGGTGCCGGCGCCCGGCCGGATCGCCGCCGGCAGCATCGAGGTGGCCGGCGTCGGCGACGTCGTCCGGCTGACCGGCAGACAGCTGCGCAAGGTGCGCGGCGGCGAGCTCGGCTACGTCTTCCAGGCCTCGCAGAACTCGCTGAACCCGCTGAAGACCATCGGCAAGCAGCTGCTGGACCTGGGACGCTCGCACGAGGTCTCCGACCTGCGGGCCCTGATCGCCCGGGCCAAGGACCTGGCCAACCGCATGGGCCTGGACGGCGACCGCGTCCTGGACTCCTACCAGCACGAGCTGTCCGGCGGCATGCGCCAGCGGGTCGGCATCGTCTTCGCCCTGGTGCTGAACGCCAAGGTGCTGATCCTGGACGAGCCCACCACCGCGCTGGACATGCTGTCCCAGGCCTCGGTGCTGGACATCGTGCGCAAGGTGCACGACGAGAACCAGCTCAGCACCCTGATCATCACCCACGACATCGGCGCCATCTCCGAGATCGCCGACCGGCTCGCGGTGATGTACGGCGGCCGGATCGTCGAGGACGGTCCGCTGCTGGACGTGCTGCGCCGCCCCACCCACCCCTACACCAAGGCCCTGATCGGCGCGACCGCCCGCATCACCGGCGACGTCGACGCCGCGCGGCCCCTGCCCGGCCGGCCGCCGGACCTCACCACCGTCGCCCGCGTCGGCTGCGTCTTCCGGGAACGCTGCCCGTTCGCCGTGGCGGCCTGCGCGGACACCGAGCCGCCGCTGGAAGCCTGGGAGGCCGGCCGCCGCCGCGCCTGCCACGTCGAACCGTCCACCGTCCTGGCCGGCCAGCCCGGCACACCCGCGGCCGTAGGGGAACCGGCATGATCGAGGCGCGCGGCATCACCCGCACCTACCAGACGCACGGCCAGTTCACCGGCACGCGCACCGTCCACGCCCTGCGCGGCGTCGACTTCACCCTGCCCGAGGGCGGCGCGGTGTCGTTCATCGGCGAGTCCGGCTGCGGCAAGACCACCCTGGGCAAGATCCTCACCGGCCTGGAGACCTTCGACGGCGGCGAGCTGGTCGTGGACGGCGTCGAGCTGTCCGCGCTCAAGCCCCGTCAGCGGGCGAAGTACTTCCGCCGGATCCAGATGATCCACCAGGACCCGTACTCGGCCCTGAACCCGACCCGCACCATCGAGGCCACCCTCGGCGACCCGCTGCGCATGCGCGCACGGGAAAAGGGAGGGACCGGCGCGGGCCCCGGCGCCTGGCGCGAACGCGCCTGCGAGCTGCTCACCCTGGTCGGCCTGGAACCGGAGGCCGTGCTCCCGAAGTACCCGCACCAGCTCTCCGGCGGCCAGCGCCAGCGCGTGGTCATCGCCCGCGCCCTGACCGTCGACCCGCAGGTGCTGATCGCGGACGAGGCGGTGTCGATGATCGACGTCTCGATGCGGTTGGGCATCCTCGGACTGCTGCGCGACCTGCGCTCCCGCCTGGGGATCTCGTTGGTGTTCATCACGCACGACGTCGCCACGGCGCGCTACGTCGGCGACGGCGGCGAGCTGCACGTGATCTACCGCGGCGAGGTGGTGGAGCGCGGGCTCACCGACGACGTGATCCTGTCGCCGGTGCACCCGTACACCCAGTGCCTGCTGTCGGCGGTGCCGATCATGCGCGGACTGGAGGAACCGGGGCCGGACCGCACCGCGCCGACCCGCGCCCTGGACGAGCGTACGGACACACCCGGCTGCCTGTTCGAGCCGCGGTGCCCGTTCGCCACCGACGAGTGCTTCACCACGCATCCGACTCTGGTGCCGCTCGGAGGGGACGGCGCCGGGGTGGGGGCGGGCGAGGCCGAAGGCGTCGGCGCGGCCGAGCACCAGCACGCCTGCCTGAACCCCGCGGCCCGCCGCGTGGTGGGCGTCGAGGTGGGGGCGGGGGCCGCGGGCCCGTGAGAGTCCTCGGGCTGAGCTCCGGCACCTCGCACGACGCCGTCGACGTCGCACTGGTGGAGTTCCGGCTGGACGGCGACGTGCTGGTGGGCCGGCTGCGGCACGCCGACCACGTGCCGTACCCGAAGCGGCTGCGCGCCGAGATCCTCGCCGCCCTGCCGCCGCACCCCACCGACCTCGGCGCGGTGTGCCGCCTGGACACCGGCATCGGCCAGGCCTTCGCCGCGGCCGCGTGGAGCGCCACCCGCGAGGCCGGCCCGGTGGACCTGGTCTGCTCCCACGGGCAGACCCTGTTCCACTGGACCGAGGACGGCACCGTCCACGGCACCCTGCAGCTCGGCCAGCCGGCGTGGATCACCGAGCGCCTGGGCGTCCCGGTCGTCTCCGACGTCCGCGCCGCCGACGTCGCGGCGGGCGGCCAGGGCGCACCGCTGGTGTCGCTGCTGGACCTGCTCCTCCTGCGCGGCCTGCCCGGCCCGGTCGGCGCCCTGAACCTCGGCGGCATCGCGAACCTGACGGTGGTCGCCGACCCGCCGGTCGCGTTCGACGTCGGCCCGGCCAACGCCCTGCTGGACGCCGCCTGCCGCCAGTTGACCGGGAAGCCCTACGACCGCGACGGCCGCCTCGCCGCCGCCGGCCTGGTGCACCCCGGGCTGCTGGCGGCGCTCATGGCAGAGCCCTACTACGCGCGCCAGCCGCCGAAGACCACCGGCAAGGAACTCTTCCACGAGGCGTATCTGGCCTCGTTCATAGAAGCCTTCCCGGACATCACCCCCGAAGACCTCATGTCCACCCTCGCCACCCTCACCGCGATGACCGTGGTCGACGCGGTCCGCGCCCACGACATCGCGACCCTGGCGGTTTCCGGCGGAGGCGCCGAGAACCCCGAGTTGATGAAGCGCATCACGAAACGTCTCCCCGGCGTCGAAGTGCTGCGATCGGACGCGTACAAGGTCCCCTCCGACGCCAAGGAGGCCATCGCCTTCGCGCTGATCGGCTGGTTCACGGCGCACGGCCTCCCGGGCACCGTCGCGGCCTGCACCGGCGCGCGCGGCGGCCGCGTCCTCGGACGCATCAGCCCGCCGGCGGACCGTCCGCTGGTGTTGCCCGAGCCGGTGGAAAAGGCGCCGACCGCGGTCCGGTTCGAAAGCTAGTATCGACGCGCTCGGTCCCCGTCACGGGCGCGGGCGGGGCCGTATAGCGCAGTCAGGCTGTCGCGCCGCCATGGCATGGCGTGAGGACGCCGGTTCGAATCCGGCTGCGGCCCCCTCCTCTCGCCTTCTCCTCCCTTCTTCTCCCTTCTTCTCCCGTCGCCCCTCGATCATCGAGGCACCCTCGTGAGAGAGTCGGATCATGCGATCACTGCTTGCGCCCCCGGCTCTGAAGCCCGGCGACCGCGTCGCCGTCATCGCACTCAGCGGCGCGCCCGGGCGGCAGGAACTCGACCTCGGCCTGGCGGCGCTGCGCAGTGTCGGACTGGTGCCGGAGGTGTTCCCCTCCACGCGCTCGGTCGGGCCGTACCCGTACTTGGCCGCCGACGACAAAGCGCGCGCCGAAGATCTCACGCGCGCACTCGCAGACCCCGGCTTCACGGCCGTGTTCTGCGCACGTGGCGGCTACGGTGTGCAGCGCGTGCTGGAGCTGATCGACTGGGACGCCGTCGGCAGCCCGCAGCTGCGGATCGTGGTCGGCTTCTCCGACGTCACCGCCCTGATCGAAGCGCTGCGCACCCGCTTCGGCTGGGTGTCCGTGTACGGGCCGATGGTGTCCAGCGTGATGTTCCGGCCCGGCGTGCCCTCGTTCGAGGGACTGGCGCGGCTGCTGATGCTTCCGGAGAAGTCCCGGGAACTGGTCTTCCAGGACACGCGCACGCTGGTGCCCGGCGTCGCCGAGGGCGTCACCGTCGGCGGCACCGCGAGCTTGCTCGCCACCTCCCTGGGCACGCCGACCTCGGTGCCAGCGCGCGACGGCATCCTGTTCCTGGAGGACGTCGGCGAGCAGCCCTACCGGCTGGACCGCGTGCTGACCCAGCTGCGCCGCAGCGGCTACCTGGACGGTGTGCGCGGCATCCTGTGCGGTACGTGGGACGAGTGCGGTCCGCTGGCCGACGTCGAGGAACTGCTCGCCGACCGGCTCGGCGACCTCGGGGTGCCCGTGCTGCTCGGCGCGGACATCGGCCACGGGGTGTTCATGCAGTCGCTGCCGATGGGGGTGCGGGCGCGGCTGGACACGGCCGCGGCGACGTTGACGTTCCTGGACCCGCCGTTGGCGGCGGGGGAGTAGGCCGCGATCCCACTCCGCCCGCCGCTGTCCGCCCGCCGCTCCTGCCTGCCGCTCCCTGCTGCCGGCCTGCGCGACCGAGCGGCGTCAGTGGTTGAGCACCGCGTCCTCGACGTCCGTCAGCAGCCGCGACCGGATCAGGAACCTGACCCCCTCCGGCGCCTCCAGCGAGAACCCGCCGCCGCGCCCCGGCACCACGTCCACCGTCAGATGCGTGTGCCGCCAGCGCTCGAACTGCTCACCGCCCATCCAGAACGTCACCGGCTCGGCGATCCCCTCGATCGCCAGCCGCGCCAGCTCCACGTCCGAGGCACCCACCCGGAACTCGCCCTCCAGGTAGCACATCGGCGAGCTGCCGTCGCAGCATCCGCCCGACTGGTGGAACATCAGCGGACCGTGCCGCGCGTACAGCTTCCGCATCAGCTCGGCCGCGGTGTCGGTGACCGCGACCCGGGACGGCTCGGCGCCCGCCTCCATCAGAAGAACCCCATCGCCTTCGCCGAGTAGCTCACCAGCAGGTTCTTGGTCTGCTGGTAGTGCTCCAGCATCATCTTGTGGTTCTCGCGCCCGATCCCGGAGCCCTTGTAGCCGCCGAAGGCCGCGTGCGCCGGGTACAGGTGGTAGCAGTTCGTCCAGACCCGGCCGGCCTGGATCGCGCGGCCGGCCCGGTAGGCGGTGGTGCCGTCGCGGGTCCACACCGCGGCGCCGAGCCCGTACAGGGTGTCGTTGGCGATGCTGATGGCGTCGGCGTAGTCCTCGAACCGCGTCACCGCCACCACCGGGCCGAAGATCTCCTCCTGGAAGATCCGCATCCGGTTGTCGCCCTCGAAGATGGTCGGCTGCACGTAGTACCCGCCGGACAGTTCGCCGCCGAGGTCCAGGCGCTCGCCGCCGATCAGGATCTTCGCGCCCTCGGTCTGGCCGATCTCCAGGTACGACAGGATCTTCTCCAGCTGGTCGTTCGACGCCTGCGCCCCGACCATGGTCTCGGTGTCCAGCGGGTTGCCCTGCTTCATCCGCTCGGTGCGGGCGATCGCGTCGGCCAGGAAGTCGCCGTAGTGGCCGCGCTGGATCAGCGCCCGGCTCGGGCACGTGCACACCTCGCCCTGGTTCAGGGCGAACATCGCGAAGCCCTCCTGCGCCTTGTCGTAGAAGTCGTCGCGGTCGCGGGAGACGTCGTCGAAGAAGATGTTCGGGCTCTTGCCGCCGAGCTCCAGCGTCACCGGCTTGATGTGCTCGGAGGCGTACTGCATGATCAGCCGTCCGGTGGTGGTCTCGCCGGTGAACGCCACCTTCGCCACCCGGCCGCTGGACGCCAGCGGCTTGCCGGCCTCGACGCCGAAGCCGTTGACGATGTTCACCACGCCCGGCGGCAGCAGGTCCGCCACCAGGCTCATCAGGTAGTGCACCGAGGCCGGGGTCTGCTCGGCCGGCTTGAGCACCACGGCGTTGCCCGCGGCCAGCGCCGGGGCCAGTTTCCAGACCGCCATCAGCAGCGGGAAGTTCCACGGGATGATCTGCGCCACCACGCCCAGCGGCTCGTGGAAGTGGTACGCCACGGTGTCGTCGTCGATCTCCGCCAGCGTGCCCTCCTGCGCCCGGATCGCCCCGGCGAAGTACCGCAGGTGGTCGATCGCCAGCGGGATGTCGGCGGCCAGCGCCTCACGGATCGGCTTGCCGTTCTCGAAGGTCTCGGCCAGCGCCAGCTTGTCCAGGTTCCGCGCCATCCGGTCGGCCATCAGGAGCAGGATCTCGGCCCGCTCGGCCGCCGAGGTCTTCCCCCAGGCCGGCGCGGCCGCGTGCGCGGCGTCCAGGGCCCGCTCCACGTCGTCCGCGGTGCCCCGGGCCACCTCGCAGAACGGCTGCCCGGTGATCGGCGTGGGGTTCTCGAAATACCGTCCGCCGGCCGGGGCGACGAACTCCCCGCCGATCCAGTGGTCGTACCGGGGCTGATAGCTCATGAGCGCGTCGGGTTGACCGGGCGCGGCGAACACGGGCATGAGGGCCTCCACGGGCTCGGGCGCCGTCCGTGCTGGGCGGCGGCACGCGTGACGCTAATCCGCCCCCTGTCACAGTTCACAGCAGTAATACGGGTATCTCCGTATAAGAGAACCGAGAAAGGCCCCGCGGACAAAACCGCGTGTGCGGCCCCGGGCGCCCATGCTAAGGTCGCGATCTTTGTGCCTGCCGCCCTTCGCGAAGGTTCGCTTCATGAATCCCCTGCACGAGAAACCTTTCCGACGCTTCTTCCTCGCCCGCTCCGTCTCCGTTGTCGGCAGCGCCGTCACCCCGGTCGCGCTGGCCTTCTCCGTCCTGCAGCTCACCGGCAGCGCGCGGGACCTGAGCTTCGTCGTCACCGCCGCGCTGGTGCCGAACATCGCCCTGCTGCTGATCGGCGGCGGGGTCGCCGACCGCGTCGGGCAGGCCGCGCTGCTCCGGCTCACGCACTTCGGCTCCGGCCTCTCGCAGGGCGCGATCGCGTTCTGCCTGTTCACGAAGCAGCCGGTCGGCTACCTGATCGCGCTGGCCTTCGTGAACGGCGTCCTCGGGGCCTTCACCGGGCCCGCCCTCAGCGGGATCGTGCCCCAGCTGGTCGCCCCCGAAGGACTGCAGAAAGCCAACTCGCTGCTGGCCAGCGTGGGCAACGCGGCCAAGGTCGTCGGCCCGACCGTGGCCGGCGTGCTGGTCGCCACCGTCGGCGGCGGCTGGGCGCTCGCCGCAGACTCCGCCTCCTTCTTCCTCGCGGCCGCCGTGCTGTCCCTGATCCCGGTCCAGGACCGGCGCAGGAAGAGCACGAGCAGACTGTTCACCGACCTGCGCGAAGGATGGACCTTCTTCCGCTCCACGTCCTGGCTCTGGTCGGTCACCGCCGCCTTCACCGTCGTGAACCTGGTCCAGATGGGCGCCTGGCAGCTGCTCGGCCCGGTCCTGGCCAAGGAGGGCTTCGGCGCCGGCGGCTGGGGCGCGATCCTGAGCTGCCGTGCCGCCGGCGCGCTGGTCATGAGCGTGCTGATGATCCGGCTCACCCCCAGGCGGCCGCTGTTCACCGGCCAGCTGGCGATGATGCTGGCCGCGCTCCCGCTGATGCTGCTCGGGCTCGACGCGAACGTGGTGGTGATCGCCGCGGCCGCGTTCGTCGCGGGCCTGGCCGTCGGCTTCGCGGACGTCTGCTGGGACACGTCGCTGCACACGTACGTGCCGAACGAGATGATGTCGCGCGCCGTGTCCTACGACCAGTTCGGCTCGTACTGCGCCATCCCGGTCGGTCAGCTGTCGGTGATCCCGCTGGCCTCGGCCTTCGGCGCGCGCCACGTCGCCTTCGCCGCCGGGGTGATCTTCCTGGTGTCGATGGCCGCGCCCCTGGCCCTGGGCCCCGTGCGGCGCCTGGGCACGGCGGACGGCCCGGCACTGCCTACGGTTGGTCAGCCAGCGCCCGCAGCCGTGTCATGACCTCGGGGGCGGGCCAGGCCTCGACGTGGTAGCGGGCCGGGTGGTAGCCGGCTTCGGGGACGAGCCCGCACTCGCGGGCCACGTCGTCCCAGCGGACGAAGAACTGGCCGTCATCGTTGGCGAACGCCACCCAGTCGGCTTCCGGGAGCAGGCCCCACTCGTCCTCGCCCCAGGTGGCGACGGTGAAGGAGATGTCGGAGCCGCGACGGGAGAACCGCTGCAGAGCGGCGAAGAACGGGTCGCCGAGCTCTGCGTTCTCGCGCAGGTGCTTCGTCTGGGCGTCGTAGACGGTGTTCGCCAGCAGGCCCCGGGAGCGGCGGATCGCATGGCGGGCCGGGTGGTCGGCGGGGACGCCCGGGGGGACGTCGAAAGGGACCGGCTCGCCGTCGGCGTCGAGGGTGTAGAGGACGGGGGAGACCGGGCGCGCCGCCTCGGTCCACTCCTGTTCGATGCCTGCGAGCAGCGGCAGCAGCTGCCCGGGATCGTCCGGCTCCGGGACGACGAGCAGTTCGCCCTGCACCGTGATGGCGAACAGCGGCCGGACGCCACCCCAGCCGGCGCTCCACGCCGCCAGCCAGCCGTCGAGCAGAGGCAGGGAGCTGAAGTAGGAGTGCCCCGCACCCACGAACGCCATCGCCTGCGGACCCTCGGTGCTGCGCTTGTCCAGCAGGTTCGCGAAGTGCCCGGCGAGGTTCTCCCGCGCGGCGGCGAAGACGTCGTCGACGGTGACGTTCCAGTCGGCGAGGCGCTTGATCGTGACGTACTCGACCCGGTCCGGCAGATCGACGACCACGAACTCGCTCAGACACGGCGCGAAGGGCCGGAAAGGGATCGGCGGCGGCTCGTAGGGCGTGCCCATGGAGAAGTCGGCCTGGCGGACGACCGGCAGCAGCCTGGGGCGTACGGCCGACCAGTTCGCTGTCGAGAGTGAAGCCATGGTCGGCAACCTAGCGCAGGTCGCCGACCATGGGCGTCATCGGCCGTCGGGCGATGAGGAGATCAGACGCTCGGGTACTCGTAGAACCCGCGCCCGGCCTTCCGCCCCAGCCGGCCCGCCTCCACCATCCGCAGCAGCAGCGCCGGCGGGGTGTACAGCGGCTCCTTGAACTCCTCGTACATGGCCTCGGCCGCCAGCTTCACCGTGTCCAGGCCGATCAGGTCGGACAGGGCCAGCGGGCCCATCGGGTGCGCGCAGCCCAGGACCATGCCGGAGTCGATGTCCGCGGCGGAGGCGAAGCCGCCCTCGGCCATCCGGATCGCGGCCAGCAGGTAGGGGATGAGCAGGGAGTTCACCACGAAGCCGGCGCGGTCCTGGGCCACCACCGCCTGCTTGCCCAGCTGCTCGACGAAGGCCACGGCGCGCGCCTTGGTGTCCTCGCTGGTGGCCAGGGAGGGGATCACCTCGACCAGCTTCAGGACCGGGACCGGGTTGAAGAAGTGGACACCGACCACGTTGGCCGGGCGGGCGGTGGCGGTGCCCAGGCGCATGATCGGGATGGACGAGGTGTTCGAGGCCAGGATGGCGTCCTCGGGCAGGATCAGGTCCAGCTTGGCCAGGACGGCGGTCTTGACCTCCTCGACCTCGACCACGGCCTCGACCGCGAGCTGCCGGTCGGCGAACTCCTGCAGGTTCTCGGTGAAGCGGATCCGGCCCAGCGCCGCCTCGGCGTCGCCCTCGCTCACCTTGCCGGCCTTCACCGCGCGCTTGAGCGACACCGCGATCCGGTCCCGGCCGCGCTTGAGGCCCTCGGCGTTCTCGTCGGCGACGATGAC
The DNA here is from genome assembly GCF_039531675.1 of Catenulispora subtropica. Classification (NCBI taxonomy): domain Bacteria; kingdom Bacillati; phylum Actinomycetota; class Actinomycetes; order Catenulisporales; family Catenulisporaceae; genus Catenulispora; species Catenulispora subtropica. Next base: position 115,441 of record NZ_BAAAQM010000022.1, on the reverse strand, counting down.
GTCCAGGCCGCCGCGGGCACAGACCTCCGCGATGCCCGACCCCATCTGGCCGACGCCGACCACTCCGACTCGTTCGATCACGATGCCTCCGGTTCCGGTATAGCGACTGGTGCTGCACTTGTGGTGCGTACCACAGGGTATCTGTGGCACCGAGTGTGGATAATCGAGGGTACCCAGTACCTTCGGGTCCGCCTCAACATCCGCTACAGCTCGACATCCGCCACAGGGAGCGATTCATGGCCGCCGACTTCGACCTGTTCAAGGTCTCCGAGGAGCACGACCTGCTGCGCGAGGCGGTGCGCTCGCTGTGCGAGGAGAAGATCAGCCCCTTCGCCGCCGACGTCGACGAGCAGGGCCGCTTCCCGCAGGAGGCGCTGGACGCCCTGGTCTCGGCGGACCTGGCGGCGGTCCACGTGGCCGAGCAGTACGGCGGCCAGGGCGCGGACGCCCTCGCGACCTGCATCGTGATCGAGGAGGTGGCCCGCGTCTGCGCGTCCTCCAGCCTGATCCCGGCGGTGAACAAGCTGGGCTCGATGCCGGTGATCCTGTCCGGCTCCGAGGAGCTGAAGCAGAAGTACCTGACGCCCCTGGCCGCGGGCGAGGGCATGTTCTCCTACTGCCTGTCCGAGCCCGACGCCGGCTCCGACGCCGCCGGCATGAAGACCCGCGCCGACCGTGACGGGGACCACTACGTCCTCAACGGCGTCAAGCGCTGGATCACCAACGCGGGCGTGTCCGAGTACTACACGGTGATGGCCGTCACCGACCCCACCGCCCGCAGCCGCGGCATCAGCGCCTTCGTCGTCGAGAAGTCCGACGAGGGCGTCACCTTCGGCGCCCCGGAGAAGAAGCTCGGCATCAAGGGCTCCCCGACCCGCGAGGTCTACTTCGACAACGTCCGCATCCCCGCCGACCGCATGATCGGCCCGGAGGGCACCGGCTTCGCCACCGCGATGCGCACCCTGGACCACACCCGCGTGACCATCGCCGCCCAGGCCCTCGGCATCGCCCAGGGCGCCCTGGACTACGCCACCGGCTACATCCAGGAGCGCAAGCAGTTCGGCAAGCCCATCAGCGACTTCCAGGGCATCCAGTTCATGCTCGCCGACATGGCGATGAAGCTGACCGCGGCCCGCCAGCTGACCTACACCGCCGCCGCGAAGTCCGAGCGCGGCGACTCCGACCTGACCTACTTCGGCGCCGCGGCGAAGTGCTTCGCCTCCGACGTCGCGATGGAGGTCACGACGGACGCCGTGCAGCTGCTGGGCGGGTACGGGTACACGAAGGACTACCCGCTGGAGCGCATGATGCGGGACGCGAAGATCACGCAGATCTACGAGGGCACGAACCAGGTGCAGCGGATCGTGATGGCGCGTCAGGTGCTGGGCGGCGTGAGCATCTAGGATCAGCGCGCTGAGAAAGACGCTGGCCGCCGCACTCGGAGAGTGCGGCGGCCAGCGTCATCTTCCGGCCTGGTCGCGGTGACTGCGAGCCGCTTCCAGGGTGCCGGATGCCGTGACCGGGGAGACTGGGGCCCGCCGCCGTCACCACGCTGCCGGACGGCAGCTGACCGGTCAGGTGACGGGTCTCAGCCGACCGGCCCGCGAAGAGCCGGCGCCAGCCATCGGTGGAGGAGCGCCCGCAGCTGGACGTCGTCCTGAGGCGGGTCGGAGGGGTGCTGGAGCAGGGATGTGAGCAGCCGCATGATGATCTCGGCGAGCCCGTGGAGGTCGCCGTCGGTGATTCCGGCGGCGGCCCAGTCGACGGGGAAGCGCCGCAGCATCCGTGCTCCGTAGGCGATGGTGGTGCCGGTGGTGGCACCCCGGCCGAAGGCGTCGGTGTCGCCGCGTTGCAGCAGCAGGCTCACCCGGGGTTCGGCCGGGATGGTCCGTACGCAGAAGACCATGCCCTCGATCACGGCGTCGGCGGGGTCGGTGACGCCGTGCAGGTGGGCGACGAGCCGGTCCACGAAAGCGTCGGCGCCCTGGGCGGCCACCTCGGCGACGATGTCGCCGACCCCGGCGAAGTGGCGGTAGACGGTCTGGCGGGTGACACCCAGCTCGGTCGCGACGTCGGAGAGGGTCGTCTTGGTGACGCCGAACCGGTCGACGCAGCGGGCGGTCGCGTCGATGATCCGTTGCCGGGCCTCGGCCTCCGATGCCGGAGGGCGGCCGCCCCAACCGTGGTGTGCCATGGCTTCAGGACTTTACCGGGTCGCTCATCGGCGCCGACATGGTCGTGCGCGCTTGTCGTGACGAGGTCGCACGCCACGCGGCGACGATGATGCCGGCGGCGGCAGCCGCGCACAGCGTGGAGTACCACAGGCTGCCGATCGGCGTTCCTTGTTCGGTGACGCCGTCGTGGGCGGCGAAGTAGGCGGGCAGCGCGATTAGCCACAGTGCCACCAGGACGCCCAGGTAGATCGGGGGATAGGCGTGTGCGAACAGCGGAGAAGGAGGCGGATCCGTGTGGGGCGCGCGCCACGCGTCGGCCATTAGACCCAAGCCGACGATCCATACGAGGGCGAGTTCGACGCCGATGACGGTCCTCTGTACGGCAAGGTGGCCATGGCCTTGGAAGAGGCCGGCGGGTGCGCCCGCGATGGACATCGCCGCCGGTGCCAGGATCCCCGCGACGACGGATCGCCAGACGATCCCCGGACCGGTTCGAGCACCGGCCCGATTTTCCGCCCCTTTTCCGGTTCCAGCGCCGGCGAGTCGGACGACGAGATAGACCAGCCCCGCGAACGAGACGGAGGCGAACAAGAACATGCTGTTCATCGGCACCGAAGCCAGTGAGGGCCGGTTGACCTTGGTGTTGTCGGGGTTCCAGGCCCACCAGCGGAGTTGGGGGCCGAGCTGGTCGAAGATCTCGTAGAAGACCTGGCAGACGAAGGCGACGGCCAGCGCTCCGGCGAACGCGCCGCGGCGTGCGAACACGCCCAGCGTCCGGACCAGTTCGTAGGCGAGCTGGGACAGCGCGGGGTAGAAGGCCACGATGTAGAGCGGCAACCGGTCGTACATGAACTGCACCGTGAACACGTTGTGCGAGAAGATGAAACCGACCTGCTTGTCGAGGCCGAACCAGCCGGGGAAGTACAACGGCGGTTCGATGACGGCCAGGTAGGCGACCGAAGCGAACCACAGCGTGAGGCTGACCGGGTCGCCGCCGCGCCGCCATCGGCGCCATGCATGACAGAGGGCGAATACGGCGCCGCCCACGATGAGCAGTTCCAGGACCGGCATGGTGCCGCTGCTCAGGCTGAACGGGTCGCGGAAGGTCACTATCGGGTGAGCGTGCCGGCACGAGAAGCCGAGGCCCTCGGCGATGCGCTCGGCGGTCGGATCGCAGGTCGGGTCCAACGCTGGTGCCTCCGTCCTCAGGCGCCGATGAGATCGGACGCGGCCGTCTTCGCGGCTCCGGTGTATCCGGTGTAGTCGGTGGCGGGCGGATCCCGCCGGTGGTCGAACCCGCCGGGCACGACGGTGCGGCCGAGCCGCTGCCGCAGCTTGTAGCGGGCGATCCCGTACCAGAAGCGCGGATCGGCGATCAGCTGCCGCAGCGACTTGTCGAGGTTGAACACCTGCGCGAACGCCTGCTCGACGTAGGCGTCCTCCCTGCTGGCGGCGTTGACGGCGTTGAAGACGGGCCAGCTGAAGCGGGCGGCCAGCCGGCGGCGCCAGCGCGGGGCGACCTCGGTCCCGGTGGCGAAGTCGTACTCCTGGTCCCGTGCCATCGCGAGCATCCACGGCACGGCCAGCGACTTCTTCTGCCGGGCGAGGAACTCCCGGAAGAAGGCCAGGTCCAAGACATCGCGCTCGTCCAGCATGGCGCCGAGGATCAGCGCCGAGCGGGCGGCGGAGCTCATGCCCTGGGCGTAGAACGGATTGAACGCGCAGATCGAGTCCCCGACGCACACCAGGCCGATCGGCGGCGGGTCGAGCAGGTCGAAGCGGCGCCACTTGTTGCCGGTCGCGCGCGTCAGGTGGACCGGCGACGTCGGCGTGCAGGCTCTGGCCGCCGCGCCGAAGGACGTGGCCCGCACCCGGTCCGCCGCCGCCTCGAAGGCGTCGACGTCGCGCGGCATGGCGATGCCCCACGACCCCATGCAGACGATGGCGCGATCGCCCTCGATCGGGAAGAAGTTGCTGAGGAACTCGTGCTCCTCGGGGTGGCCGCCACGGTCCTGGACCGGGGCGATGACCAGGTGCTTCCACCACCACGACGCCGGCCGCTCGGCGACGGGCGGCAGGTCGTACCAGCGCGAGGTGTAGGTGACTTTGGCATCGAGGGTCTTCTCCGGCGGCGCGGCCCAGCCCGCGGCGCCGAGCCAGTCCACGACCGACGATCCGCGGCCCAGCGCGTCGACGACCAGATCGGCCGCGATGTCCGTGCCGGCTCCGTCCGCCGTCCGGTATTCGACTCCTGTGACACGCCCGCCCGCGGCCCCGCCACCGGCGGACCTGAGCCCGGTGACCGTCACGCCTTCCCGCAACTCGATGACCGGCAGCTCGCGGACCTTGTCGCGCAGCACCCGTTCGATCAGGACCCGGGAGCTGTAGACCATCGTCATCGAACCGCTCTTGCGCGGCGCCCAGCCGTTCTGATCGCAGTACGCCGCATCCCTCGACGGCATCAGCAGCATCCCGCCCGCGGCGATCAGCGCATCCTCGAACCCTGGGAAGATCTCCCCGATCGCCCGCCGCCCCGAGTTCAGCAGAAAATGCGGGTGCTTGCTCTGCGGCACACCCCGCCGATGCTCCGCATCCGGCGGCAGCCGGTCTCGCTCCAGGACGATCACGTTTTCGAAGTGCCGGGCGAGAGCCCCCGCCGTACATAGTCCCGCGACGCTGCCGCCCAGCACGACCGCCGTGCCTCTGCCCATCGGTCGCCCCTCATTCATTCATACAGATGATGAGTGAATGTATGAACGAGGGCTGAAGAGGTCAAGGGGCTTCGGTCGTGCGGCGATCGCCACCGTGCTGCGTCACGGACGCGGGTGCGACCACCTCACCCGCCGAACAACCGCGTGAACGGCTCCGGATCGGCTCCCAGCCCGTGGTTGAAAGGGTTCTCCAGGTTGTAGATCAGGATCAGCATGAAGCCGATCAGCGCCACCATGCCCATCACCATGCCGATGTGCGTGAAGCGCTGTTCGATGCCGTACGCGAAGGTCAGGCCGATGGTCAGCACGCCGCCGAGGACCAGGCCGATCCACAGCACCGGCGGCATGCGCTTGCCCGCGTCGTCGAGCCGGCCGCGGCGGGCGTCGGCGAGGATGCTCAGCTGGTTCGTGGCGTCGCTGAGGACATCCTGGCGAGCGGTGGTCGCGACGTCGGACGACAGGACGGCGGTGCGCAGGTCGGTCAGCAGGCCCCATCCGGCCTCGCCGACCTCCTCGCCCTTGCGCATCTCCGGCCATTCGGTGTCCACGACCTGGTGCGCGTAGGCGTTCGCCGCGTCCTGGATCCGCTGGCGGTCGGTGGGGAGCATCGTGGTGCCGAGCTGGGAGACCTCGTGGAGCGAACTGGACTCCGCGGCGACGTGGCCCTCCGCGCTGTCCTTGTTCTCCCACACCGCCACCAGTGCCAGGGCCAGGATCAGCGCGTAGATCACGCCGACCACCATCGTCACGTACCCGGCGACGTCCTCCTTTTCCTCTTCTTCCTTGACCGGGAAGAAGCGCACCTTCACGAGCAGGCCCAAAAAGCCGACCAGGGCTGCGAAGGCGACCACGATCAGGCCGCTCACTATGTTGGACATCCGTGCTCCCGCGAGGGTCGTGGCCTACTTGCGGCGCGCCGCCAGGACAGCCGCGGCGCCCGCGGCCGGCATCATCATGACGAGGAGGAACAGGGGCGTTCTGATCCCCGGACGCGCTGTGAGCTTCGCCGCCGCCTGCGTCGGCGGATGCTGCGACGGTGGGGGCGTCGGGGCGGGTGAGGGCGGAGGCGTCGGAGACGGGGGCGAAGGTGTCGGTGTCGGTGTCGGTGGCAGTGTCGGCGGCGGGGGAGCGGTCGGCGGCGGTACGGAGGCCGGCGGCGGAGTGCTCGGTGGGCTCGGCGTCCTGGGCGGCGGAGGTGGAGGCGACGGGATCGGAGGTGGAGGCGGGGGACTCGGTGACGGCGGCGGTGCCGGTGACGGCAGCGCGACGACGGTGAAGTCCGTCGAGGCGTTCGCGGTCAGTCTCGGTGGCGGCACCGACTGCCCGTCCGGTCCGACGGTGGCCGTGTGGTCGTCCGCGGAGGCCGTCGCAGCGCTGCGATACGTGCCGGGCGCGAGGTGGGCCGTCCCGGTGCACGTCAGCGATGCGCCGGGAGCCAGTCCGGAGCCGGTATTCGGGCACGTGACGCCGGAGGGCAGTACCGCGTCGGTCACGCCGAAGTCGAACAGTGGGGCCTTGCCGGTGTTGCTGATGACGTAGGCAAGGGTCACCATAGCCCCGGTCGTGTCAGAACTCATGGACACGTGGTCTGCGACGTCGACGGCACTGGCGATCCCCTGGTATCCGACGGACGCCGACGCACTGACCTGCTGCTCGCCGTCGTGTTTCGAGCCGCCGTCCTCGCCCTTGTCGTCGTCCTCGTCGTCGCGGACCACGCGGGCGGTGGCGACAGCCGTCCCCGCATGGATTCCCGCCGATGCCGTGATCCGGACGACGCAGTCCACGCCGGTCCCGCGTGGCAGCACCACCGAGCTCCCGCCACCCGCACAGCTGACGGTCCCTCCGAGTGCGTCAGGCTCCGCGATCCGCACGTCCACCAGCCGCGTACCGCCGCTGTTGGTGAGCCGGTAGTCGACGACCACTTGCCCACCGGCCCGGATCGGCGGCGAGGAGGAACCCGGGCGCGTGTTCACTGTCGCGGACATGGTCAGCTGCGCCGGAGGACAAGGGTGGCACAGCGATCCCGACAAGGACCAAGGCGCGAGAAGCGCGCACAAAAACGATACGGAATATGCCGAGAGGGTCATCGAGGCGCAACGTAGCGCTGGCTTGAGGGCCCTGCCAGAGCCCCCGAGGATGGCGAAGATTGGCGAATGGAATGACGTCGATGAAAGGCGCCTTTCGCGGGCTGGTAGTTCATCCGATCGAGGGGTTTGACCGACCGATGGCGCCGCTTTGCCCGGCGTCGCCGGACTATGACGTCATGGCGAGCGAATTCCAGCGGCGCAAGGTCGCGGGCGTCTTCGACGCGATGGACCCGGACCGGCGCGGCCACCTGGTGGCCGGCGACTTCGAGGCGCTGGCCGCGAGGTGGACGGCGATCCGCGGCGTCGCGCCCGGCTCGGAGCAGGCCGCGCGCCTGCGAGAGATCATGCTGGGGTGGTGGACGTCGCTGAGCGCGGCCGCGGCCGATCCCGCGCGAGTGGTCCTCGCGGACGTGCTGGCGGTCGTCGACCTGCTGCCGGGGATGGCCGAGGCGGTGAACGCCACCGCGGACGCGATGTTCGAGGCCGTCGACGAGAACGGCGACGGCCGCGTCTCGCGCGCCGAGTACCGGCAGATGATCGAGACCTGGAACGGCCGGCCGGCCGGCACCGACGAGGTCTTCGGCCGGCTCGACCTCGACGGCGACGGCCACATCTCGCGCGCGGAGTTCCGCCGCCTGTGGACCCAGTTCTGGGCCGGCGACGATCCGCGGGAGCCGGGGACCTGGGTCTTCGGCGCGGTCGAGCCGCTGTCCGGCGTCGACCTGTCCTGATTCGCGGCAGGACGCGGCCTCGCACCGCTGTCCGGCGTCGGCCTGTCCCGATTCGTGGTAGGACGCAGCCTTCGGGCTGTTGTCCGGCGTCGACCCGTCCTGATTCGCGGCGGGACGCGGCCTCGCACCGCTGCCCTCCGGCCCTGTCCTCAGACCGCCGCCGACCGCCCGAGGGCCGGCCCGGGTGCCCGCCGCAGGCCGGTCCCGAGCCGGTATACCGTCGCGATCCGTTCGGCCCGCTCCCCGAGCCGGTAGGCCGTCGCGGACGCCGGCCACGGCCAAGAAGCTCGCCGCCGGGCCCGCCTCGGGGCTGCTGCCGGTCGTGGAGACGCTGCTGCTCACACGGAACGCGCTGTCCGCGGGTGTCGCCCTCGTCGAGGGCCGCGTGGGACTGGTCGTGGTGCCGCGGGGCCGTATGGTGCTCGCGCTGACGCTCGTCGTGCGGGAGGGGAGGACCGCCGAGTACTCGGTGATCGCCGACTCGCGACGGCTGGCAGGGCTCGACGTCGCGGTGCCGCCCGCGGTGTGAGCGCGCTGCCGTTTATCAGATTAACGGCCTATCCCGCCATTCGTATTCAATAGCCCTTTCATCAGTGCGCTGACTGGGTGATTGGGTGACTGGATAGACATGGGCAGCGACTACCCTGGATACCCGACTTATCGGTCGACGGTAAGTGCCGTCACTAGGGCGATTGACAATCACCCTTCATCCACCTCCTGCAGTAAAGGCGGCGACGGACAATGCTTGAAGAACCCAGGAAGCCCGCTGAGGGCACTTCGCCCCGCACCGGGCGGCGCGGTCGGAACACGGGAGTCGTGACGGTGGCGGCGGGCGCCGCCGTGATCACGGGGGCGGTCTTCGCGTCTCCGGGGTTCACACAGAGCTTTGACGAGCACGTTCGGCCGGCGCGCGCGGGACTCACGCCAGAACTCCACCTCCCGGCGCACGCGGCTCCGGCCGCAGTGGTCGCGGCCTCGGGCGCCGTCCACGCTGCTCCGGTCCACGCTGCTCCGGTCCACGCTGCTCCGGTCCACGCTGCTCCGGCCCACGCTGCTCCGGCCCACACCGCTCCGGCCCATGCTGCTCCGGTCCACGCTGCTCCGGCCCACACCGCTCCGGTCCACGCTGCTCCGGCCCACACCGCTCGGGTGGCGGCGCACTCGGCATCCGTCGGCGTGCACCACGCCTCGGCCACGGCGCACGCCGCCGCGCCGGTGAAGGGCCAGCCGCTGCACCACAACGCGGTGCGTGCGCTCGCCGCGCCGCACAAGCTGCCCAAGTACATTCCGGTGCACGTGGCGCCGGTCCACCAGAGCGTGAAGACCGACGGGATGCCGCTCCCGGCTCCGCGTCCGCTGCCCGTGCACCACAAGCCGATGCCGGCGCACCACCGCTACGACCACGAGAATTGCGACGAGAGGCACCACAGCCACCACGAGTGCAAGTGCGAGGGCAAGCCCGGGCCGCAGGGTCCGAAGGGCGACCGGGGGCCGATGGGCTTTCCGGGGATGAACGGCGCTCAGGGCCCGCAGGGTCCGCAGGGCCCCGCCGGCGGTCCGCAGGGCCCGCAGGGGGCTCAGGGTGCTCAGGGTGCCCAAGGTGCTCAGGGTGCCCAGGGGGCTCAGGGCGCTCAGGGTGCCCAGGGCGCTCAGGGTGCCCAGGGCGCTCAGGGTGCTCAGGGTGCCCAGGGCGCTCAGGGCGCTCAGGGCGCTCAGGGTGCCCAGGGCGCTCAGGGCGCCCAGGGCGCTCAGGGTGCCCAGGGCGCCCAAGGTACTCAGGGTGCGCAGGGTGCTCAGGGTGCGCAGGGTGCCCAGGGCGCGCAGGGTGCGCAGGGTGCCCAGGGCGCGCAGGGTGCGCAGGGTGCCCAGGGCGCTCAGGGTGCTCAGGGCGCTCAGGGTGCCCAGGGTGCCCAGGGTGCCCAGGGCGCGCAGGGTGCCCAGGGCGCGCAGGGCGCGGCTGCCTCTTCCAACGACATCGACATCGTGAACCACGGCAACCAGGAGATCCTGGCCACCGTGCAGGGCTCGACGGGCAAAGCCTTCGTCACCCTCCCCGGTGTCGGGACCGGTGCCGCGCAGGATCTGTCGGGCCTCGCCAATTTCCCGACCAACGGTGTCGCCGACATCGCCGAGAACGTGCACACCGCCCAGGGCGGCGACACGATGACCTTCGTCGTGGTCGACGCGGCTGGCAATGCCAGACAGCTGATTTGCACGCTCAACGGGGCGACCGGCCTGGAGCAGAACAACCCGCCCAGCGTCGCATGCCCGGTCGGCTGGGTGACGATTCCCTTCCCGTGATCGAGCGCTGATCCCCGTATCGTGGCCGCGGTCTCTTCACCGCTGCGGCCACGATGCTCTTCTGTTCCCACTCGTACGCAGAGGTTCCTCCATGACTCGCAGCACGCCGCGCTTCACGGTGTTCACCCCCAGCCATCGGCCCCGCTTCCTCGACGAGTGCTTCGCCACCCTGCGGGCGCAGACCGATCCGGACTGGGAGTGGATCGTCCTGCTCAACAACGGCGCGCGCTGGCGTCCCGAGACCCCCGACGACCGCGTGCGGGTGGAGATCGCCGACGGCATCCGCGGTGTCGGGGCGGCCAAGCGGCGGGCGTGCGAACTCGCGCGCGGCGAGATCCTCGTCGAGCTCGACCACGACGACCTGCTGGCGAGCACCTGTCTGGCCCGCCTGCGCGAGGCCTTCGACGATCATCCCGAGGCCGTGTTGGTCTACAGCAACACCGCGCAGATCCTCGAGGACGGCAGCCGCGACGAGAGCCGCTTCAACGAGGCCCACGGCTGGGAGTACAGCGAGGCCGACGTGGACGGCCGGAAGCTGCTCCAGGCCCACTCGATGGCTCCGACCCCGCACAACGTGTCGTACATCTGGTACGCCCCCAACCACGTCCGCGCCTTCCGCAAGGACGCGTACCACCAGGTCGGCGGCTACGACGCCTCCCGCCACGTCCTGGACGACCAGGACCTCATGTGCCGCCTGTTCCAGGCCGGCGACTTCCACCTGATCCCGGAATGCCTGTACCTGCAACGGATGCACGGCGCCAACACCCAGCTCGACAGCGACGTCAACGCCCACATCCAGGCCGAGACCATCACCCTGTACGACACCCACATCGAGGCCAACCTCCTCGCCTGGTCCGCCCGCCGCGGCCTCCACGCCCTGGACCTCGGCGCCGCCTACAACAAGCCCGAGGGCTACCTCGGCGTCGACCAGTACGCGGGCGACGGCGTGGACATCATCGCGACCCTGCCGGAGAAGATCGACCTGCCGGAGGGCTCGGTCGGCGTCATCCGCGCCGTGGACTTCCTCGAACACGTCGCGGACAAGATCCCGCTGATCAACGAGCTCCACCGGCTGCTGGCCCCCGGCGGCATGCTGATCTCGATGACACCGAGCACGGACGGGCGCGGGGCGTACCAGGACCCGAGGCACGTCGCGTTCTACAACGAGAACTCGTTCTGGTACTACACCGACGAGCAGTACCGGCGATACGTGCCGGAGATCACGGCGCGGTTCCAGACCTCGCGGCTGGTGACGTACTACCCGAGCGAGTGGCATGCGGAGTGTCAGATCTCGTATGTGGCGGCGAACCTGATCGCGGTGAAGGACGAGTCGGTGCGGTGCGGGGGGTTGTTGCTGGTCTGAGGCGCCCAATCGCGGCTGACGACGGGCACCGTGACAGCTTGTGGCTCGGCTCGGTGAGAAAGCCTCCCGCCTCACCCCGCGCACTGTGACAACATCGCCGCCTTGTCCTCCTTCGCCACCGCCAGCTTGTACTTCAGCGCGACCTCGGCGAACCGGACCGAGTACGAGCAACGGATGGCCTGGTTCGGGGGGAGCCACTCGGCCGGGCCGGAGTCTCCCTTGGAGGCGTTGTCCGGGCCGTCGACGGCGAGGAGGTTGAGGGGGTCGTTCGCGAGCTGCTTGCGCTGGTCTTCGGGCCAGCGGGCGGCGCCCATCTGCCAGGCGTAGGACAGGGGGATGACGTGGTCTATCTGGACGGAGCTGGCTTTGGCCTTCGTCCAGGTAATGGTCTCCGACTTGTACGGGTTGTAGAGGGTCATCGAGGAGATGACGCAGTGGGAGCCCGAGGTGTAGGCGAGGTTCTGGCCGTCGCGGGCGAGGACGTCGTTGCGGGTGTCGCAGCCGTTGCCGGACAGGGGGGCGCCGGCGGCGGTGTCGGTCCAGGCGTCGCCGAACAGGTCGCGGCTGTAGCCGGTCTTGGGGCCGGTGGCGCCGGTGCTGACCTTGGTGATCAGGTCCCGGGCGCCGTTCTTGTCGGCGGCGGTGGTGATCGGGGCCAGGCCCGGTTTGAGGCCGTCCTGGTTGGTCAGGGGGTTGACCGAACGGGTGTCAGGGCCCGTGGAACCGGTGGAGGCCGGGGCGGAACTGCTCGTCGTCGACTTGCAGCCGGTGAGTGTCAGGGCGACGGGAAGGGCGAGGATCAGGACGGCGGGCAGCGAGCGGCGTATCGGGATCACGGCAGTCTCCAGGAGGCGCGGTTGTTCCTGGGAAGGATGCCATCCGCCGCCCTCGAAGATGAACTGGCGTTCGGGCCCTGCGATGATGCTGTCATGCCGACACGGGGCCAGGCGGGAGAGGTCGACGCGTCTCAACCGAACACCGCGACGCGGATCCTGGTGATCCTCGCCTTTGACGCGGCGTGCGCGATAGCGATGCTGTGGGTCAGTGTCCGCGTGTCGCTGAGCGCGTGGGGGAACGCGAAGTCGCCTCCGGACGCGGTCCCACGCCACAACGGGATCGCGCTGCTGATCATCGCCGGCGCGCTGGGGCTGTTCGGGGCCGTCCTGCTGCGCCTGCGCTGGCAGAAGGGAGGGACGTCGCAGGTGGTCCTGGCGGTGGTCGTCGCGTTCTTCGGGATCGGCGTCTTCAGCAGCTCTTCGTCAGCGCAGCCCAGCACCCCGGCGCACGCGCCCGCGACACCGACACCGACACGGCCGGTCGTCCGCTGCTACAGCGGCAGCGGCTGCACCATCGACGGCACGCCCGCGCCTTTCGCGCGCTAGTCCTTCGCCTCGGCCTGATACAGCGCGAACACCGCTCCCTGCGGATCCCGCACCACCACGAAGTGCCCCGTCCCCGGCAGCTCGAACGGACCCTTCAGCACCTCCGCGCCCAGCTCCGTCGCCTTCGCCGCCGAGGCCGCGGCGTCCTCCGTCTTGAAGTACAACAGCCAGTGCGGCGGCACGTCGGCCGGCATCCGGTTCTTGTCCAGGTCCTGGACGCCGCCGAACTGGCGGTCGTCGACGCTCAGGTGCGGGTACTCGTCGTCGCTGATCGACCATCCGAACACCGTCTGGTAGAACGCGTTGGCGCTCGGCACGTCGCGCGTGGCCAGCTCCACCCAGCACACGGCGCCCGGTTCGTCCCACAGGCCGAACCCCTGGAAGGTCTGCGGCTGCCACACGCAGAACACCGCGCCCGCCGGGTCCTGCAGGACCGAGAAGCGCCCTATGTCGAACACGTCCATCGGGGCCAGGATCACGGTGCCGCCCTGGTCGGCGGTGCGGACCGCGGTGCTGTCGGCGTCGCTCACGGCGAACGACACCGTCCAGGCCACCGGCTGGCCGGGCGCGTACAGCGGGGACATCGCCGCCACGGGGGCTCCGTCCACCGAGCACATGGTGTAGCCGCCGGCCTCCTCGCGGGGGTCGGTCTCCACGGTCCAGCCGAACAGGCCGGCGTAGAAGGCGCCGGATCCGGGCACGTCGCCGGTGCCGAGCTCGGCCCAGCACGGTGTGCCGATGGTCGCTTCGGTCGGCTTCATGGGACTACCTCGCACGGGTGTTCGTCGGCTGGCTGCCTCCCTCCACGCTGTCACGTCCGGGTCGGGACCGCGAGCGGAGCGCCCGGGCCGGACGTCGCCGGTTCCCCCGTTCAGAGCAAGCGATTCGTGTCTACGGGCCCTGATCGCTCACAGTAAGCCGGGTCTTCAGCGGTCTCGGGTGGATGGATCAGATCTTGGCCACAAGGATCACGGCAACGGCGGCGGCGGTCAGCCTGGCCGGCGCGCTGCTGGCGATGCGGCCGGCGGGTGCGGTGCGCGCGGACCTGCCGGCCCCGGGCGGATCGATCCCGTTCTCGGTGGCGGACCCGGCGACCACGCCGCGGCCGGTGGTGACCGCCGCCATCGGCGGCGTGCCGCTGCTGCTCCTGCTCGACACCGGTTCCACCGGCATCCGCGTGAGCTCGGAGAAGGTGCCGGCCGCCGCGGTCACGGTGACCGGCGCTGCCGCCCCCTACGGCTACGGGTCCGGGGTCCGCCTGCACGGCGACAAGGCCGACGCGGACGTCGCCATCGGCGGCTACCGCACCGGCCGGCTCCCGATCGAGCTGGTCCGCTCCACCGACTGCTTCCCCGACAAGCGGTCCTGCCCGGCGGCGAACGGCGCGAAGCCCGCGATGTTCGGCGGCGTCCTCGACGGGGTGATGGGCGTCAGCCCGGAGGGCGCCGCCGGGCTGGTGAACCCGATGTGGACGCTCCAGGACGCGGCCGGGAACCATGTCGGGCGCCGGTTCGCCGTGCGGTTCGCGCCGAGCGAGGCCAGCGGGAGCATCCTGCTGGACGTGCCCGCGGCGGGCTACGGTCTGGTGCAGCTGCCGGCGACGCCGACGGCCGAGCGGGTGCGGGCCGCGGCGCCGACCTCCTGGAACCCCCGCGCCGTGCGGACCTGTGTGGCCGCCGCCGGGATCCCCAAGGTCTGCGCGCCCGCCATGTTCGACAGCGGGACCCCGGATCTCGCCCTCGCCGTCCCGGGCGCTTCCGCGGGTACCTGGCCGGCGGGGCGCACGCTCGAGGTGGCCGTCCCGCAGGTCGGCTGGGCCGCCGCCTACACCAGCGGGCCCGGCACCGGCGTCAGCGTCGCCGACAGCCCCTCCACCGCGACCGGTGGCACGCTGCTCGGGCTCCCGGCGTTCGCCAAGGGCCCGATCCGCTTCGACCTGACCGCCGGGACCATCGGTTTCCCGGTCCAGGCGCCGTCCGCGCCCCAGGGCCGCAGCGCCGTGCCGGACGCGCCGGATCCGGTCACCACCCCGGATCCGGTCACCACCCCGGATCCGGTCACCGCCCCGGATCCGGCCCCGGCCGTCAGCGCGCCCGCCGTCACGCCTCCTGCCGCGCCCGCCACGCCCCCGGCGCCCGAGCGCCCGCACTCCACCCCGAAGAAGCCCGAATCCAAGCGCCCCTTCCACGAGACCGCCAAGAAGGCGGCACGTTTACCCGACACCGGAGTCCCCATGTCGGCGGCGCTCGGCGCCGTCACGGCCCTGACCGCACTGCTCGCCGGCATCGGCACGGTCCTGGCGGCCCGCCGCCACGGCGACCACGAGGCCTGATCCCGGGAATGATCACCGACCCCGCGTCGTTCGCCGTTGCGGAACATCCTCTTCAGGGAAGGTGCGCGGGATGCGGATTCTGGTCGTCGGAGCCGGGGCCACCGGCGGGTACTTCGGCGGGCGTCTGGCCCAGGCCGGACGGGACGTCACGTTCCTGGTCCGGGAGGGACGGGCCCGGACGCTGCGCGAGCGCGGCCTGCGGATCGTCGGGCTCGGCGAGGAGACCGTGCTGGAGCCGAAGCTCGTGCTCGCCGGGGACATAGAAGGCCCCTACGACCTGGTCCTGCTGACGGTCAAGGAATCCGGTCTGGCCGGGGCCGTCGAGGACCTGGCGCCGGCGGTCGGCCCGGACACGCTGATCGTCCCGGTCCTGAACGGCATGCGGCAGGTCGACGTGCTGGTCGAGCGGTTCGGGCAGGACGCGGTGCTCGGCGGCGTCGCCTACGTCATGACCACGCTCGACGCCGCCGGCGACGTCCTGCGCCTGGCCGGCCTGCACCGCCTCGCCTACGGCCGCCGGGACGGGAGCGTGGACGCCCGCGTCGAGGCGGTGCACGCGGCCCTGTCCGAGGCCGGCTTCGACACCGTGCTGTCCGAGCGGATCCTCGGCGCCATGTGGTCGAAGTGGACGTTCATCGCCGGCCTCGGCGCGGTCAACGTGCTCGGCGGCGGGAACGTCGGCGAGGTCGCGGCGGCGCCCGGCGGCAAGGCCCTGGCCGGACGGGTGATCGCCGAGGGCGCGGCGGTCGCGGCGGCGGCCGGCCATCCGGTCCCGGAGCGGGAACTCGACACCTATCGCAGGATGCTGACCGACGACGGCAGCGCGGACACCTCCTCGCTGTTCCGCGATCTGCGCGCCGGGCTTCCGGTGGAGGCCGAGCAGATCTTCGGCGACCTGGTGGCCCGAGCCGACCGCCTCGACGTCGCGGTGCCGCTGCTGAGCGCCGCCGCGGTCCACCTGCGCGTGCACAATGCGCGGCCGTCGACCGGATCCGGGCGCTGATCCAGGAATAGTCAGGGGCTTTCGACTAGCCTCCCTTCATCGGAGTCCGAGGGGGGAGGCAGAGGTGAAGGGTGTGGGTCCGCGGGGGCGGCGCGCGGTGACGGTACTGGTGCCGGTGGCGGTGTGCGCGCTGGCGTTCGGGTTCGGCCTGCCGCACGTGGCGCCGTTCCGGGCGGTGCTCGGCACTCTGCGGACGATGACCTCCGGCTGGGCGGTCGTGGTCCTGCTCGCCGCGCTCGCCAACCTGCTCGCGAACTGGCTGTTCATCGCCGCCGCCATCCCCGGACTGCCCCTGCGGCGGGCGGCGGCGGTCAACCTGGCCTCGACCGCCGTCGCCAACACGCTGCCCGCCGGGGGAGCGGTCTCGGTCGGGCTGAGCTGGCGGATGCTGTCCAGCTGGGGGCTGAGTTCGCGCTCGTTCGCGGTGTACGCCGGGGTGACCGGCGTGTGGAGCACCCTGGCCAAACTGGCGACGCCGGCCGTGGCGGTCGCGGTGCTGGCCGCGACCGGCCGGCTGACGTCCGGCTCCGGCGCGGTCCTCACCCTGTGCGCCGGCGCCGCGGCGTGCGCCGTCGTGTTCCTGGCCGGAGTGGCCGTCGTGCACCGCTCGCTGCGCGACGAGCGGGCGGCGCAGGCCGTGGGGCGCGGCGCGCAACGCTGGTCGGACCGGCTGTTCAGGGTGCTGCGCCGGTCCGGGCCGACCACGGTCGCCGCCGCGGTCGTCCGGTTCCGCGACGACGCCGTCGACCTGCTCCGGGCCCGCAGCCGCCGGCTGACGCTGGCCAGCATCGGCAACGACCTGGGCTGGCTGCTGGTGTTCCAGACCTGCCTGCTGGCCTGCGGGGTCCCGCAGGCGCAGGTGCCGTGGAGCCGGTGCCTGGCCGGGTTCGCGCTGGCCCGCGTCCTGTCCGCGATTCCGATCACGCCCGGCGGCGTCGGCGTCGTCGACTGGGGCCTGGCCGGCTACCTGTGCGCAGGGCTGGACGCCGCCGGGAGCGCCCGGGTGCTGGCCGCGGTGCTCCTCGCCAGGGCCCTGACCTACGTGCTGCCGATACCGCTGGGCGCGGTCGCCTACGCCGGGTGGCGGTTGCGGACGGGCGGCGGCCGGGCCGGTGTGTCCACCGGAACGGCCGGGTCCGGTTCCTAGCAGGTGCCGCAGGGCTGCACGAACCAGGCCGCCGCCGTGCAGCCGACCGCCCCTACGCCGCCGCCACCACCCCGCCGCCGACCGCGGCCGACCGCCGCTTCTCGCGCTTCTCCCGAGCCGCCACCGGGTCCACCACCGGGACCGCGTCCAGCAGCATCCGTGTGTACTCGTGCTGCGGGTCCTCGAACAGGGTCGCGGTGTCCGCCAGCTCGACGATCCGGCCGAAGCGCATCACCGCGACCCGGTCGGCCACCTGGCGCACCACCGCCAGGTCGTGCGCGACGAACACGACCGTGAGGCCGTAGTCCCGCTGGACCTCCTTCAGCAGTTCGAGGATCACCGCCTGCGTCGACACGTCCAGCGACGCCACCGGCTCGTCGCACACCAGCAGCCGGGGACGCAGCGCCAGGGCGCGCGCGATGCCGACGCGCTGGCGCATGCCGCCGGAGAACTCGTGCGGGAAGCGGTCGTAGGAGTCGGGGTCGAGGCCGACCTTCGTCATCAGTTCCCGGACCGCGGCGTGGATCTCGGCGTCGGAGGACTTTCCCTCGATCCGCAGCGGGTCGGCGATCGTCTCGCCGACCGAGCGCCGCGGGTTCAGCGACGAGAGCGGGTCCTGGAACACCATCTGGAGGTCGCGGCGCAGCGGCCGCAGTTCGCGCTCGTTCAGGGCGCTGATGTCGGTGCCGGCGAACACCACGCGGCCGTCGGTGGGGGCCAGCAGCCGCACCAGCATCCGGGCCAGCGTGGTCTTGCCGCTGCCGCTCTCGCCGACCAGGCCGAGCGTCTCGCCGGCGTGCAGCTCCAGGCTGACGCCGTCGACCGCGCGCAGCGGCTCGGCGCGCCGGCCGAACACGGCCCCGCCGCGCCGGTAGTGCTTGGCGACGTCCTCGATCCGGACCAGCGTCTCCGGCCCGGACGCGGCCGTCACGACCTCGCGCTCCGGCAACGGCGCGTCCAGTCGCGGCATCGCCGCCAGCAGCCCCTGCGTATAAGGATCCTGCGGATCCAGCAGCACCCGCTCGGCCGGCCCCCGCTCCACCGCCACACCCTCGTGCATCACCAGGACCTCGTCCGCGGTCCCGGCCACCACCCCGAGGTCGTGGCTGATCAGCACCAGCGCCATCCCGGTCTCGGCGCGCACCTCGTCGAGCAGGTCCAGGATCTGCGCCTGCACCGTCACGTCCAGGGCGGTCGTCGGCTCGTCCGCGACCAGCACCTTCGGCCGGCAGGCCAGGGCCATCGCGATCAGGGCCCGCTGCCGCATGCCGCCGGAGAACTCGTGCGGGTGCGCCCGGGCGCGCCGGCCGGCGTCCGGGATCCGGACCTGCTCCAGCACCTCGATCGCGCGAGCCCGGGCCCGGGACCGGGACGCCCCGGTGTGCACCCGGTACACCTCGGCGATCTGGTCGCCGATGGTGTGGAACGGGTCCAGAGCGGTCAGCGGGTCCTGGAACACCATCGCGATCTGCGACGCGCGCAGCTTGCGCACCGCGGTGTCCGACGCCCCCACCAGGTCGACGCCGTCCACCCACACCTGGCCCGAGACCCGCGCCGGGGTGCCCCGGTGCAGGCCCAGCAGCGCCAGAGCGGTCGCGCTCTTGCCCGAGCCGGACTGGCCGACGACACCCAGCGCCGCGCCCGCCGAGACCGAGAAGCTCAGATCCTTGACGGCGTGCACGACCTGGCCTCCGCGCACCGGGAAGTCGATGGTCAGGCCCTTGACGTCCAGTACCGCGCCCGACGCGCCGTCTGACGCGCCGCCTGACGTGCCGCCCGTCACGCCGCCCGTCGCGCCGAACGGCGCACCGGCCTCAGCCATCTCGGCTCCAGGCGAGGTCATGCCAGCTCCACTCGGGGGTCGATCGCCGCATACAGGATGTCGGCGAGGGCGTTGGCCAGGATGTACACCGAGCCCGCGGCCACCGTGACGCCGACGATCAGCGGCAGGTCGCCGCCGCTCACCGCCCCGACCAGCGCGTGGCCGATGCCCGGCAGGCCGAACATCGTCTCGGTGAGCACCGCCGACGTCATGATCGCGGCCAGGTCGATCGCGGCCATCGTGACCAGCGGGGTCAGCGCCCCGCGCAGCACGTGGCGGCCGATCACCCGGCGCTCGGGCAGCCCGTAGGCGCGCGCCGTGCGCACGTGGTCCTCGCCGAGCGTCTCCAGCGTCTGCGCCCGCGTCATCCGCGCGTAGGCCGCGGCCTGGATCAGGGCCAGCGCGATCCAGGGCAGCAGCAGGTTCCGCGCCCACTCGGCCGGGTTCTGGGTCAGTGGCACGTACGTCGGGAACGGCAGCCACCGCAGGTCCGCGCAGAACACGATCAACAGCACCAGCGCCACCAGGAACACCGGCGTGGAGTAGCCGAGCAGCACCACCGCGTTCAGGAAGCGGTCCAGCCAGCGCCGCCGGCTGAGCACCGTCACCAGCCCGGCGCCGATGCCCAGCAGCAGCGACAGCGTCAGGGCGCCCAGGGCCAGCGAGGCCGACACCGGCAGCGCGCTGCCCAGGATCTCGGTCACCGACTGGTCGGTCTCGAACGAGTAGCCCAGGCACGGCGCCGGGCACTGCCGGACGCTCGGGCCGGAGGAGTAGTCGTGCCCGAAGAAGATCCCGTGCAGGAACGCCAGGTACTGGTCGGCCAGCGACTTGTCCAGGCCCATCGCGGACTTCACCTCGGCGAGGTGGTCCGGTGTGCAGCCCTTGCCGCAGGCCAGCAGCGCCGGGTTGGAGGGCCCGGCGTAGAAGAGCGCGTAGACGATCGCCGACAGCGCCAGCAGGACGATCGCGGCGCCGGCCAGGCGCCGCACCACGTAGCCGATCACGCGGCCACCTCGATGTTCTTCGGGTCCAGCGTCCGGCGCACGCCGTCGGCCAGCAGCGTGAACGCCAGCAGGGTCAGGAACAGCGCGCCGCCGGGGACCAGCACGTACATCACGTCCGGCCGGAACCAGGTCGTGCCCTGCGACAGCATCTGGCCCCAGGACGGCGTCGGCGGCCGTACCCCGACGCCCAGGAACGACAGCCCGGCCTCGGAGATCATGTTGGCCGGCACCAGCAGCGCGGCGTAGGTCAGCACCGGGGTGATCAGGCCGGGCAGGATCTCCCGGCGGGCCACGCGCAGCGGCGGGGCGCCGGACAGCTTCGCGGCCGCCACGAAGTCGCGGGTCTTCAGGGACAGCGCCTGCCCGCGGGCCAGCCGCGCCGTGCCGCCCCAGCCCAGCAGCGCGATGACCACGGCCAGGATCAGCGGCCGCGGGATCGAGTCCGGCACGATCGCCATCAGGCCGATCGCGAACAGCACCGAGGGGAAGGCCAGCGCCAGGTCGGTGAGCCGGCCCAGGGCGGCGTCGGTCAGCCGGCCGCCGAGGCCGGCGGCGATGCCGATCGCGACGCCGATGAACACCTGCAGCGCGGTCGCGCCGAGGGCGACGCCCAGGGAGATCCGGGCGCCGTAGACCAGGCGCGCGAACAGGTCGCGGCCGGTCTGCGGCTCGACGCCGAGCCAGTGGCTCCCGCTGACGCCGCCGAGCGAGCCCAGCGGCGTCCCGCCGGTGGCCGAGTCGACCAGCTCCGGGTGCATGGTGGTGGTGTCCTGCCCCTCCAGGGCGGTGAGCACCGGGGCGAAGACGGCCACCAGCACCATCAGGGCGATGATGACCAGGCCGGCCGCGGCGGCCCGGTCGTGGCGCAGGCGCCGCCAGACGGCGGAACGGGGACGCGGGAGCGACGACGGGCCGGGGCCCGCCGCCGCTTCGGTGATGACCGTCAACGCGGTTCCCTGCTCTACTTCACCGAGACGCGGGCCAGGTCGTACTGGCCGCGCCAGCCGTCCGGCACCGCGTTCTTGACGTTCTTGCCGAACAGGTAGACGTCCTTCTCGTAGAACAGCGGCACGGTCAGCGCCTGCTGGCCCAGCTTGGCGTCCAGCGCGCCCCAGCGGGCCTGGGCCTGCTCCGGGTCGGTGATCTGGTTGATGGCGTCGATCTCGGCGTTCACCGCCGGGTCGTTCAGCTGCGCCAGGTTGAAGTTGCCGCCGCTCTCGACGATCTGCCGGCCGTCGAACACCGGGATCAGGAACGGGCCGCCGGACGGCCAGTCCGCGCCCCAGTACTGCAGCGACAGGCCGGGCTCGGTGCTGGGCTTGCCGGTCAGGTCGCGGTAGCCGGTGTCATCGGTCGGCTTCAGGTTCACGGTGATGCCGGCCGCCTTCAGGGCCTCCTGGATCGAGGTGGCCAGCTTCGGGCCGAGGTTGTCGGCGTCGTCGGCCTCGTGGTAGAGGTCGATCGACAGACCGCTGGAGTAGCCGGCCTGTGCCAGCAGCTCCTTGGCCTTGGCCGCGTTCCCCGTCGCGCCGGCCGGGAAGTAGTCGTAGGCCTGGTAGCCCAGGGCCTTCTGCGGGGGCAGGAACGTGGTCGAGGCGCCGGCCACGGCGGTGCCGCCGGCGGCGTTGACCGCGGTGGTGCGGTTCACGGCGTAGGAGATCGCCTGGCGCACCCGGATGTCGTCGAACGGCTTCACCTTGGTGTTGAACGCCAGGTAGGTGGTCGCCGGGAACTCGCCCTTGGACACCCGCTTGGCCAGCTCCGGGTTGCTGTTCAGCTGGGCCAGCTGGTCCGGTCCGACGGTGGCGTCGGTGGTGACGGCGTTCGCGTCCTGGCCGGTGCCGGTGGCGATGCGCTGGTTGATGACCGCCGACTCCAGGCCCGCGGTGATGTTGATCTTGTCCGGGCACGCGTAGCGCAGCGGGTCCGTGGTCGCGGACCAGTGCGGGTTGCGCACCAGGTCCAGCGTCTTCTTCTTCTCGTAGCTGGCGACCATGTACGGACCCGAGGAGATCGGGTGCTTCTCGTAGTCGACGCCCGTGTCCTTGGCCTTCGGCACCGGCGCGAACTGCGTGGCGGTGGCCAGCAGCGGGAAGTCGCCCTCGGGCTTGCTCAGGTGGAAGATGATGGTCTTCGTGTCCGGGGTCTCGATCGCGTTGATGCCGTCGGGCTGCTTGTACGGACCCTGGTAGGAGGACGCGTCGACCAGCCAGTCCCGCAGGTACGGGGCGCCGCCGGAGAGCTCGGGCGCGAAGGAGCGCTCGATGCCGTACTTGACGTCCTGCGCCGTGATCGGCGTGCCGTCCTCGTACTGCAGGCCGTCCTTCAGGTGGTACGTCCAGGTCTTGGCGCCGTCGCTGGGCGTGCCCAGGTCGGTGGCCAGGTCCGGCGCGGGCTTGGCGCCCTCCTGCCCGGGCAGCCGGTTGCGGGTGGTCAGCGTGCGGAACAGCAGCGACGGGATGTTGCCGCCGCCGGAGGTGTAGAGGCGTGCCGGGTCCAGCTTGCTGATGCTGGCCTGGTTCAGCACCTCCAGCGTGCCGCCCTGGCAGCTCTTGGGGTCGAAGGCGGCACCGGCCGTGCCGCCGGTCGAGCCGGACTTGCCGGACGCAGGGCTCGACGACGAACCGCACGCGGCCGTCCCGGCGATCACCAGCGCCAGGGCAGCCGAAAGGACGGGTATCTTCCGCATCGGAAAACCTCTCGGACGAGGGGGAGACGTGTTGGGGTGGCGCACCGGACGTAGAGGCACGCTAGTTAGCGAAACGCTTTAGGGGTTTCCACGCAAGGGTGGACAGCAAGCCGGCTGAGGGCTAGCGGCTACACAGAATGTCGGCGACGCAGTGATTCGTCACGGCGAGCAGCGCGCGTTCGATGAACGCGAGGCGGGCCGTGGAGGTCGAGGACATGTGTTGACGGTAGGTCGCGAGTTGGACGGTGGTCAAACCAGATCGGTATATGGACCGGACCTTGATGTGATCGTTACCGGTGGGTGCCCCGGCCGAGATCAACGGGCACGGAACTGTTCGGTGATCCGAAGCGTCCAAGAACCATGACGCGCGGGTTCGGGTGGGTTGCCGCAGGGGTTTGCGTTGCCGTGCTGGCGGTGTCGGCGACGGCTGGATGTGGTTCGAGGTCCGTGGCCCAGCCGAAGCCTGGGGAAGGGGTGACCGGGCCTGGGAGGGCCTGTCCGAGCGGCAAGCCGCTCGGATCCGGCCGCGGGGAGTCTCGCGATTACGTCGACGTGGTCCGTTTGAACGGACGGACCTACTACAGCCCCCCGGGGCCGAACGAAGGGCTGGCGGACCCGTCGAAGCTCGGGGCCGTCGTGGCCACCGTGCGCTGTTCGAAGTCCCAGCACGACAGTAATCGCCGCACCGAGCCGGACTGGACCGATCCCGGGTCGACCTTCGTTCCTGATGGCAGCCCGCTCTATGAACTCGTCGGCGTCCCGGTCGCCTGCCAGGTGGCCGCCCGGTCGAACGACGGCCGCCTGCACCTCTACACCGCCATGCCGGAGAGCCGCTCCTCGACCTGCCCGCCGTGACCTCGTTCGGGTGTTGATGAGTGAGTTTCATGACCGATTGGTGCAGAATCTCCCGGTATGGCGGCAGAAACGGCTCACGGGGCCTCCGGACCCTCCTCGCACCTGCGCCGGGACATCGGGCTGATCGGCCTGCTGTGGGCCTCGGAGGGGTCGATCATCGGGTCCGGCTGGCTGTACAGCGCGAAGGAGGCGCTGGTCGCGGCCGGTCCGGCGGCGCTGATCAGCTGGGGGATCGCGGCGGTGGCGATCATCGCCCTGGCGTTCGTGCACGCCGAGCTCGGCGGCATGTTCCCGGTGGCCGGCGGGACCGCGCGGTATCCGCACTACGCGTTCGGCGGGGCGGCCGGCGCCTCGTTCGGCTGGTTCACCTGGCTGCAGGCGGTGACCGTCCCGCCGATCGAGGTGCAGGCGATGATCGGCTACGCCCAGCACTACTCGTGGGCCGACGGCTGGCAGCACAAGGACGGGACGCTGACCGCCTCCGGTCTGGGGATCGCGGTGGCGCTGATGGCGGTGTTCGTGGCCGTGAACTTCCTCGGGATCCAGAAGCTGGCCACCGTGAACAACGCCGCGACGTGGTGGAAGGTCGGGGTGCCGCTGCTGGCGATCTTCGCCCTGGCGATCACGAACTTCCACACCTCGAACTTCACGGCGGAGTCCGGCGGCGGCTTCCTGCCGTACGGGGCGCACGGCGTGATGGCCGCGGTGTCGACCTCCGGCATCATCTTCGCGCTGCTCGGCTTCGAACAGGCGATCCAGCTGGCCGGGGAGTCCCGCCACCCGAAGCGGGACATCCCGCGCGCCACCATCGGCTCGATCCTGATCGGGGCGACGATCTACATCCTGCTGCAGGTGGTGTACATCGCGGCGCTGCCGGCGGTGACCTTCGCCGCGGGCTGGGCGAACCTGGACTACAAGGGCATCAGCGGGCCGTTCGCCGGGCTGGCGACGCTGATCGGGCTGGGCTGGCTGGCCACGATCCTGTACATCGACGCGATCATCTCGCCTGGCGGCACCGGTCTGATCTACACCACCTCGGTCTCCCGCATCACCTACGGGCTGAGCAAGAACGGGTACATCCCCGTGCAGTTCGAGCGGGTGACCGGGCGCGGCGTGCCGTGGCTGGGCATGCTCGCGGCGGGTCTGGTCGGCTGCATCTGCTTCCTGCCCTTCCCCAGCTGGCACAAGCTGGTGGGGTTCATCACCTCGGCCAGCGTGCTGATGTACGCCGGCGCCCCCCTGGCCTTCGGCGTGTTCCGGGACAAGCTGCCGGACGTCGAGCGGCCGTACCGGCTGTGGGGCGGCGCGGTGATGGCCCCGTTCGCGTTCATCGTCGCGAACCTGATCATCCTGTGGTCCGGCTGGGACACCGACTGGCGCCTCGGGGTCGCGATCGTCATCGGCTACGTGCTGGTGGCCGTCTCCCGGGTGTTCCACCTGAACCCCGCGCACCCGCCGCTGGAGCTGCGCTCGGCGCAGTGGCTGATCCCCTACCTGCTGGTGATGGGGCTGATCGTGCGCACCAGCGCGTTCGGCCCGATGAAGCACCCCTGGTTCAACGAGTGGTGGTCGCTGGCGGTGGTGGCGGCGGTGAGCCTGGTCGTCTACTACTGGGCGAAGGCGGTGGCGCTGCCGGCGGAGCGGATCCGGGCCCACGTGTCGGACGTGTCGGTGATCCCCGCGCCCGAGCACTGAGCCCGGGTGAGCCGGTGCCCGCCTTGTCAGCGGCCCAGGTCGCGGATCAAGCTGTCGGCATGACGACGCGGACCAGCCGGGGCGCCCAGCCCGGCCCTTCCCGGCGCGAGCAGCTGACGGCGATCGCCGCGACCCTGTTCGCCCGCGACGGCTACCACAACGTGACCGTCGGCGACATCGCCGCGGCCGCCGGTCTGTCCGGCCCGGCGATCTACCGCCACTTCCCCGGCAAACAGGCGATCCTGGCCGAGGTGGTCCGCTCCGGCTTCGACGAGATGGCCGGAGCGGTGGCCGCGGACCTGGCCGGGAGCCCCGACCCGGCCCAGCGCCTGCACACGGTCTACCGCGACCTCGCGGCCTTCGTGATCCGCCGCCCGGAGTTCGGCGTGATGTGGCGCCGCGAGTACCGCCACCTGGCGCCCGCCGACGCGGCCGAGCTGGCCAAGCGCATGGGGGAGGCGTCCGGCACGGCGGTGGCCGAGATCCGCCGCCTGCGCCCGGCCCTGCCCGCCGCCGACGCGGAGCTGCTGGCGTGGGCGGCGCTGAGCGTGCTGGGCAGCATCTCGGACCACCGCGTGCGGCCGCCGCGGGCGGCGTTCGAGGACCTGCTCGCGGGGATCGCCATGGACGTGGCGTCGACGGAGTTCGGACCGGAGGAAACGGATAACAGGCCCCAAGAGCCCCGCCGGGAAGACCGCAAGGAACAGATCCTCGCCGCGGCGGCACAGCTCTTCTGGGATCGCGGCTATCACGCGGTGACGTTAGAGGAGATCGGTGCCGCCGCCGGCATCGCCGGCCCGAGCATCTACAGCCACTTCGCCGGCAAGACCGACCTGCTGCGCACCATCACCGAGCGGATCGGGGAGCGGCTGCGGCTGACGCTCGCCGAGGAGGAAGCTGTGGGCGCCGCGCCGGTGGACGCGCTCACCGCCGCGGCGGCCGGCGATCCCGCCGCTGCCCCTGCACCGCCGCCGGGCCGAGCCCCGATCGCGGGTGATCGTGCCACCACCGCGCCCACGACGCCGACCCCGACCCCGTCCGCGGCCCGCGCCGCGCTCTGCGCCCTGGCCGCCCGCTACGTCGCCACCGTTCTGACCTCCCGCGACCTCGTCGCGGCCTACTTCACCGAGGGCCACAACCTGCCCGACCGGGACCGGGCCGACACGCGCCGTTTCCAGCGGGCCTATGCCGCGCACTGGGCCGCGTTGCTCTCGGCCGCCTGTCCCGAACGGTCGCCGGAGGAGGTCCGCATCCGCGTCCTGGCGGCGTTCGCCGTCGTGAACGACACGGCGCGGACGCGGCGGCTGATGGACCGGCCCGGGCTGGCGGGCCGGCTGCGGGCGGTGATGCTGGCGGTGCTCTTGACACCGGACCCCGGAGCGCGCGATGTTAATCGCCGTTAGGCGGTGGGCCTCGGCGGACATGGAGCTGGTGATGAGCAGATCGTCCTGGGCGACGGATGATGTCGAGGCGCTGCGCGACCTCGCGAAGACCTTCTTCACCCAGGAAGCGCTGCCGCGGGAGGACGAGTTCGCGGCGCAGGGCTTCCCCGGCAAGGACCTGTGGCGGGCGGCCGGGAAGCTCGGTCTGCTGTGTGCCTCGATCCCCGAGGAGTACGGCGGTGGAGGCGGCACCTTCGCGCACGAGATGGCCGTCATCGAGGCCCAGACGCGGTCCGGCGCCGGGGCGATGGCGATCGTCGTGCACGCCGGGATCGTCGCGCACTACCTCAACGCCTACGCCACCGAGGAACAGAAGCTCCGCTGGCTGCCGCGGATGGCGTCCGGGGAGCTCATCGGCGCCATCGCCATGACCGAGCCCGGGACCGGCTCCGACCTGCAGAGCATCGCCACGAAGGCGGTCCGGGACGGCGACGGCTACGTGATCAGCGGCGCCAAGACCTTCATCACCAACGGCCACAACGCGGGCTTGGTCATCGTCGCGGCCAAGACCGGCCCCGGCGAGGGCGCCCACGGCGTCTCGCTGCTGGTCGCCGAGGTCGGCGACGACACCCCCGGCTTCCAGCGCGGCCGCGTGCTGAAGAAGGTCGGCCAGCACAGCACCGACACCGCCGAGCTGTTCTTCGACGGGCTGCGGGTGCCGGCCGAGAACCTGCTCGGCGGCACCGAGGGTCAGGGCTTCGTGCAGCTGATGGTGCAGCTGCCGCAGGAACGCCTGCTGGTGGCGGCCATCGGAATGGCGATGCTGGAGTCCGCCGTTGAACACACCGTGGCCTACACCAAGGAGCGTGAGGCTTTCGGCCGGCCCCTGTTCAAACTCCAGAACACCCGCTTCGAGCTCGCCGAGTGCGCCACGATCGCGCGCGTGGCCCGGGTGTTCCTGGACGACTGCGTCGAGAAGCACCTGGCCGGGGAGCTGGACGCCGCCACCGCCTCGATGGCCAAGTACTGGATCACCGACCGTCAGACCGAGGTTGTGGACCGCTGTGTGCAGCTGCACGGCGGCTACGGCTACATGCTCGAGTACCCCATCGCCCGGCTGTTCGCCGACGGCCGGATCCAGCGCATCTACGGCGGCGCCAACGAGATCATGAAGGAACTGATCGCCCGCTCGCTGTAGCGGCCGGTCCGTATGACGGAGCACAGAAAGGACACTGCGATGTCGAACGCGTACGTCTACGACGCGATCCGGACACCGCGCGGCCGGGGCAAGCAGAACGGCTCGCTGCACACCGTGAAGCCGATCTCGCTCGCGGTCGGGCTGATCGAGGAGGTCCGGCGCCGCCACCCGGGCCTGGACCCGAACCTCATCGAGGACGTCATCCTCGGTGTCGTGTCCCCGATCGGGGAGCAGGGCTCGGACATAGCCAAGATCGCGGCCCTGGCCGCGGGCCTGCCGGACACCACGGCCGGCTTCCAGCTCAACCGGTTCTGCGCCTCGGGCCTGGAGGCCGTGAACACCGCCGCCCAGAAGGTGGCCTCGGGCCTGGGCGAGGACCTGGTCCTGGCCGGCGGCGTGGAGTCGATGTCCCGGGTGCCGATGGGCTCCGACGGCGGCGCGTGGTTCGAGGACCCGGAGACCGCGTACGACATCTCCTTCATCCCGCAGGGCGTCGGCGCCGACCTGATCGCCACCATCGAGGGCTTCTCCCGCACCGACGTCGACGGGTTCGCGGCGCGCTCGCAGGAACTGGCCGCCGCCGCGCGCGCCGCCGGTCACTTCAAGAACTCCGTGATCCCGGTCCGCGACCGCAACGGCCTGACCATCCTGGACGAGGACGAGTTCATCCGTCCCGGCACCACCGTCGAGACCCTGGCCGGCCTCAAGCCGTCGTTCGAGGTGATCGGCGACCTCGGCGGCTTCGACGCGGTGGCGCTGCAGAAGTACCACTGGGTGGAGAAGATCGACCACGTCCACCACGCCGGCAACTCCTCCGGCATCGTCGACGGCGCCGCGCTGGTGCTGATCGGCAACGAGGCCGGCGGCCGGGCCGCGGGCCTGACGCCGCGCGCCCGGATCGTCGCCACCGCGGTGTCCGGCGCGGACTCCACGATCATGCTCACCGGTCCGGCCCCGGCGTCGAAGAAGGCGCTGGCCAAGGCCGGCCTGACCGTCGACGACATCGACCTGGTCGAGATCAACGAGGCGTTCGCGGCCGTGGTGCTGCGCTACGTGCGGGAGATGGGCTTCCCGCTGGAGAAGGTCAACGTCAACGGCGGCGCGATCGCCCTGGGCCACCCGCTCGGCGCCACCGGCGCGATGCTGCTCGGCACGATCGTGGACGAGTTGGAGCGCCGGGATCTGCGGCGCGGGCTGGTGACGTTGTGCGTCGGTGGCGGCATGGGCATCGCCACGATCGTCGAGCGGGTCTGAGGACGGGTGCGGAGACTATGAGCGAGCAGAACTACATCGGCTGGGACCGGGACGCCGACGGCGTGGTCACCGTGACCATGGACGCGCCGGGCCAGTCCGCCAACACCATGAACCGGGCCTTCGTCGAGGCCTTCGCGCGGGTCGTGGCCCGCCTGGAGGCCGAGAAGGACGCCATCGCCGGCGTCGTGGTCACCTCGGCGAAGAAGACCTTCTTCGCCGGCGGGGACCTCAATGAGCTGATCCAGGCGCGTCCCGAGGACGCGGCCGACGTGATGGCGCGCAACCTGCAGATCAAGGCGCTGCTGCGGAAGCTGGAGACGTTCGGCAAGCCGGTGGCGGCCGCGATCAACGGCGCGGCGCTCGGCGGCGGCCTGGAGATCGCGCTGTCCTGCCACCACCGGGTGGCGCTGGACGCCAAGGGATCGGAGATCGGCTTCCCCGAGGTCACGCTCGGGCTGCTGCCGGGCGCCGGGGGCGTGGTGCGCTCGGTGCGGCTGCTGGGCATCACCGACGCGCTGCTCAAGGTCCTGCTCCAGGGCCAGCGCTACAAGCCGCGCGCCGCGCTGGAGACCGGCCTGGTCCATGAGGTGGTGGACACCCGCGAGGAGATGCTGGCGAACGCCAAGGCGTGGGTGCTGGCGAACCCGGAGGCCAAGCAGCCCTGGGACGTGGCCGGCTACCGGATCCCCGGCGGCGACCCGAAGAACCCGAAGTTCGCGGCGAACCTTCCGGCGTTCCCGGCGAACCTGCGCAAGCAGCTCAAGGGCGCGAACTACCCGGCGCCGCGCAACATCATGGCAGCCGCGGTCGAGGGTGCGCGCGTCGACTTCGACAACGCGATGACCATCGAGGCCCGCTACTTCGTGGAGCTGGTCACCGGGCAGGTCGCGAAGAACATGACGCAGGCGTTCTTCTTCGACATGCAGAAGGTCGCCAACGGCGCGTCGCGCCCGGCCGGTTTCGAGCCGTGGAAGGCCACGAAGGTCGCGGTGCTCGGCGCCGGGATGATGGGCGCCGGGATCGCCCACGTCTGCGCGCGCGGCGGGATCGAGGTCGTGCTCAAGGACGTCAGCGTCGAGGCCGCGGAGAAGGGCAAGGCGTATTCGGCGGGGATCCTGGACAAGGCGGTCGCGCGCGGGAAGATGACGCGCGAGGCGGCCGACGAGGTGCTGGGCCGCATCCACCCGACCGCGGACCCGGCCGACGCCGCCGGTGCGGACCTCGTCATCGAGGCCGTGTTCGAGTCGCCGGAGCTGAAGGGCAGGGTGTTCCAGGAGATCCAGGACGTCGTCGCCCCGGACGCGCTGCTCGGCTCCAACACCTCGACGCTGCCGATCACCGGCCTGGCCACGGCGGTGGACCGCCCGGCGGACTTCATCGGCCTGCACTTCTTCTCCCCGGTGGACAAGATGCCGCTGCTGGAGATCATCGCCGGCGAGCAGACCTCGGACGCGGCCATCGCGAAGGCCTTCGACCTGGCCAAGCAGATCCGCAAGACCCCGATCATCGTCAACGACAGCCGCGGCTTCTTCACCTCCCGCGTCATCGGCCGCTTCCTGGACGAGGCGATGGCGATGGTGAACGAGGGCCTGAACCCCAACTCCATCGAGCAGGCGGGCTCCCAAGCCGGCTACCCGGCCCCGCCGCTGCAGCTGATGGACGAGCTCACCCTCACCCTGCCGCAGAAGATCCGCAACGAGGCCCGCGCCGCGGCCGGCGACACCTGGGTCGAGCACGGCTCCGAAGCCGTCATCAACCGCATGGTCGACGACTACCACCGCGGCGGCCGCTCCTCCGGGGCCGGCTTCTACGAGTACAGCGACGGCAAGCGCACCGGCCTGTGGCCCGGCCTGGCCGAAGCCTTCGGCAAGCCCGGCGCCGAGATCCCGTTCGAGGACATGAAGGAGCGCATGCTCTTCGCCGAGGCCCTCGACACCGTCCGCTGCCTCGACGAGGGCGTCCTGCGCTCGGTCGCCGAAGCCAACATCGGCTCCATCCTCGGCATCGGCTTCCCGGCCTGGACCGGCGGCGTGATCCAGTACATCAACGGCTACGAGGGCGGCGTCACCGGTTTCGTCGCCCGCGCCAAGGAGCTGCGCGACAAGTACGGCGAGCGCTTCGAGGTGCCGCGGTCGCTGGTGGAGAAGGCCGAGCGAGGGGAGCGGGTGGAGTAGCAGGACGTGAGAATCCAGCACTGAGATCAGGGTTCGCAACCTGCGGTACGCCAGTGGGCCCCCGACCTATACCATGATTGCCATGAGGGGGAGACTGACTTTGCTGATCCTTTCCGGTGCCCTGCTGGCGGGCTGCTCGTCCAGCGGTGTCACGGGGCCCGGAGGGGACACCGCGTCCACCGCGTCCACCGCGGGTTCGCGTTCGCCGGCTCCGGGGCCGGCAGCCGGTTCCTCGACCGGTTCCACCACGGGCTCGGCGCCGTCGACGGCCGCGTCGTCGGCGTCCGGCTCGGCCTCGGGCCCGGTCACCGGCGCGGGCCCGCTGCCGGGTGAGGACGCGACCGTGGTCGTCGGCGTCGGCAAGACGCAGGTGACGATCTACGAGGACTACCGCTGCCCGGTGTGCAAGAACGTGCACGACAAGATCCAGCCGGCGCTGAACGCCGCGCTGGCGGCGAGCTCGGTCAAGGTCGAGTTCCACGCGGTGAACCTGATCGACCACGCCTCCGGCGGCAAGGGGTCGCTGGCGGCGGCGAACGCGGCGAGCTGCGCGTTCAAGGCCGGCAAGTTCCAGTCCTACCGTGAGGCGCTGTTCGCCGCGCAGCCGAACGAGAACGACGACGCCTACGCGCAGCCGGACAAGCTGATCGACGTCGCGAAGGGCGTCAACGGCCTGGACGGCCCGGCGTTCGAGGACTGCGTGAAGAACCAGCCCTACGCGGCCTCGATCCAGAGCACGTACGACGCCACTCTCGGCGCCTCGAAGTTCAACGGCGTGCCCGCGATCTTCATCAACGGCAAGCAGTGGCAGGTCCCGACCTCCGGCGACCTGGCCGCCGCGTTCACGGACGCGATCAAGGCGGGCTGACGCCCTCAGCCGTTTCGCGGCCGGTCCCCTCGGAGGGCCGGCCGCGGGTCGCGGTCGGCACCGGGATGGTGTCCAGCACCTGCTCGGCCTCCCGCCGCGCCTGCTCGTCATAACCCTGCGACAGCGTGTGGAACAGTTCCTGCGCCCTGATCGCCGGCCAGTCCGCCGGCAGATGCTCGGCCGGCAGGTGCGGGTCGTGCCGCACGAGCTCCAGCCAGTCCGTGTGCAGCAGCAGCTGGCTGCCCAGCGCGTCGCGGGCGCCCGCGCCGGGCTTGCTCCAGCGCTCGAGAAATGCGCGGTACTCCGCGGCGATCGCGGCGGTGTCGAACGCCGTCTCCACGACCGCCGACACCTCGGTCGGCTTCAGCACCGTGCCGCGGAAGACCCGCAGGTGCGCGTCCAGCCCCAGGTCGGCCAGCAGTGCGGCGGCGTCCACCGCGCCCGGCGCCACCCACAGCCCGCTCTGCAACGGCCCGAACCCGCCCCACGTCAGGCGGGAGCGCAGGTCGTGGCGTTCACGGCGCCAGGCCTCCGGCAGGGAGAAGCCGACCAGCGTCCACTGCCCGTCCCAGTCCAGGTTCGCCGCGCCGCGCCGCCACACCCGGTCGTGTCCGTCCTGCAGCACCGACGCCGCGCGGGGGGTCAGCGCGAAGTACATCTTCCGGCCCTGACGGTGCCGCTCCAGCAGCCCGCGGCCGACCATCCGGGTCAGCGTCGAGCGCGCCGCCTCCTCGGTGACGCCGACGCGGCCCAGGACGTCGATCACCGAGCCCGAGGACACCGCCAGGCCGCGGCCGAGCACGTGGATGCCGAGGAACGTCAGCATCAGGGACTGCGGCCGGGGACCGGACTCGGGGCTGTTCACCTGGTCAGGGTAGGGCATCACTCATATTCGGCAAACTCTTGACGGCGGTCACGCAACTGCCTAAGTTGAGCGGCATGATCCTCACGAACAAGGTCGCGGTCGTCACCGGAGCCGGGCGCGGACTCGGCCTGGCCTATGCCAGGGCTCTGGCCGCCGCCGGCGCCGCCGTGGTCGTCAACGACGTCGACGCCGAGGCCGCCGCCGCAGCGGTGCGCGAGATCGCCGGCGCCGGCGGCCGGGCCGTCGCGGAGGTGTCCGCGGTCGGCGGCACTCAGGCCGCTGAAGCGCTCGTGGCGCGCGCCGTCGAGGACTTCGGCCGCCTCGACGTCATGGTCACCAACGCCGGCGTGCTGCGGGACCGGGTGCTGTGGAAGATGACCGACGAGGACTTCGACACGGTCGTCGAGGTGCACCTGCGCGGCACGTTCACCTGCGCGCGCGCCGCCGCGAACCGCATGCGCGAGCAGGGTGGGGGCGGCCGGATCATCGTCGCCGGCTCCCCGGCCGGGCAGCGCGGGAACTTCGGTCAGACCAACTACGCCGCCGCCAAGGCCGGCATCGCGGCCATGGTCCGCACCTGGTCGATGGAGCTGGCCAAGGCCGGCATCACCGCCAACGCCGTGATCCCGGTGGCCGCCACCGCCATGACCAAGACCATGCCGGCCTTCGCCCCGCACATCGAGGCGCTGGAGCAGCACGGCGTCCCGCTGCCGGACGCGCTGCGCAAGGGTGAGGGCTTCGGCACGCCCGAGGACGTCGCCCCGCTGGTGGTGTTCCTCGCCTCCGACGCCGCCGCCGGCGTGACCGGTCAGTGCGTCGGGATCGGCGGCGACAAGCTGGCGCTGTGGTCGCATCCGCGGGAGGTCTCGGTCGCCTACGCCGACGGCGGGTGGAGCGCGGAGGCGATCGCGGCGGCGTGGCCGGTCAGCGTGGGGCGCGCGCCGGAGACGGTCGGCCTGTGAACATCGACGACCTGGTCGCCATAGACGTCCACACCCACGCCGAGGTCTCGTCCTCCGGCCAGGGCTCGCTGTCCGAGGAGCTGGACGCCGCGGCGGGGGAGTACTTCCACGCCGCGCACCGCAGGCCGACCCTCCCGGAGATCGCGGCCTACTACCGCGAGCGGAAGATGGCCTGCGTCGTGTTCACCGTGGACGCCGAAGCCGCCACCGGCACCCCGGCCGTGCCCAACGAGGAAGTCGCCGAGGCCGCCGCCGCCAACCCCGACGTCATCATCCCCTTCGCCTCCGTCGACCCGCACAAGGGCAGGCTCGGCGCCCGCCACGTGCGGCGGCTGGTCGAGGAGTTCGGGGTGCGCGGGTTCAAGTTCCACCCCAACGTGCAGGACTTCGCGCCGAACGACCGGCTGGCCTACCCTGTGTATCAGGCCATTGAGGAAGCGGGCGCGATCGCGGTCTTCCACACCGGCCAGACCGGCATCGGCGCCGGCGCGCGCGGGGGCGGCGGCATCCGGCTCAAGCACAGCAACCCGATGCTGGTCGACGACGTGGCCGTGGACTTCCCGGACCTGTCGATCATCCTGGCGCACCCGTCATTCCCGTGGCAGGACGAGGCGCTGGCGGTGGCCACCCACAAGCCGCGGGTCCACATCGACCTGTCCGGCTGGTCGCCGAAGTACTTCCCGCCGCAGCTGGTGCAGTATGCCAATACCCTGCTTCAGGACAAGGTCCTGTTCGGCTCGGACTATCCGCTGCTGACGCCGGACCGCTGGCTCGCCGACTTCGAGAAACTGCCGGTCAAGGACGCGGTGCGGCCGAAGATCCTGAAGGCGAACGCGGCCCGGCTGCTCGGGCTGGGGTAGGGGAGGGCTGATGCACAACCAGGGCATAGGCTCCTGGCCCGCGCGGCGGGCGCGCAAGACGCCGCATCGCGTAGCCCTGATCCATGAGGAGCGGTCGTTCAGCTACGCGGAGCTGCACGACCGGGTGCGTCGTCTGGCCCGCATCCTGCGGGACCGCGGCGTGCGGCGCGGCGACCGGGTGGCGTTCCTCGGGCCGAACCATCCGGCGTTCCTGGAGACGTTGTTCGCGGCCGGGGTGCTGGGCGCGGTGTTCGTTCCGCTGAACAGCCGGCTGACGGTGCCGGAGCTGCGGTATCAGCTCGACGACTGCGGCGCGGCGCTGCTGGTCGCCGTCCGGGCTCCGCTGGCCGGCGAGCTGGGTGGACGCGGTGAGGCTGGACGTCCCCCGACGCTCGCCGCCGAGGGTGGGGAGTACGAGGCCCTGCTCGCCGCCGCCGAGCCGCTCGGCTGGGACGAGCGCGTCGGCCCGGACGACCTGTGCCTGATCATGTACACCTCCGGCACCACCGGGCGGCCCAAAGGCGCGATGCTGACCCACGGCAACATGACGTGGAACAGCCTCAACGTGCTGATCGACGTGGACCTCACCGCCGAGGAGGTCACCCTGGTCTCGGCACCGCTGTTCCACATCGCCGCGCTCGGCATGACCTGCCTGCCCACCCTGCTCAAGGGCGGGACGGCGGTGCTGGAATCGGGGTTCGACGCGGCGCGGACGCTGGAGCTGATCGCGCGGTACCGGGTGACGTGCCTGTTCGGGGTGCCGGCCATGTACGAGATGCTGGCCGCCGAGCCCGGGTGGGACGCGGCGGACCTGTCCAGTCTCAGCAACCTGATGTGCGGCGGCGCGCCGGTGCCGGCCCGGACCATCCGGCGCTATCTGGACCGCGGGCTGTCGTTCATGCAGGGCTACGGCATGACCGAGGCCGCGCCCGGGGTGCTGCTGCTGGACCGGCGGGACTGCGGGGAGCACGCCGGGACCGCCGGGGTGCCGCAGTTCTTCACCGACGTGCGGCTCGTGCGGCCGGACGACGGCGGGCCGGCCGGGGTCGGCGAGCCCGGCGAGGTGCTGGTGGCCGGGCCGAACGTGACGCCGGGCTACTGGCAGCTGCCGGCCCAGACCGAGGCGGCGTTCCGGGACGGGGCGTGGTTCCGCTCCGGCGACGTGGCGACCGTGGACGAGGCCGGGTACGTGCGGCTGGTGGACCGCGTCAAGGACATGATCATCTCGGGTGGCGAGAACATCTATCCGGCCGAGGTGGAGGACGCGCTGTCGGAGCACCCCGAGATCCTCGAGTGCGCCGTGATCGGCGTTCCGGACGAGCGCTGGGGCGAGGTCGGCTGCGCGGTCGTGGTGCTGCGTCCGGGGGCTCCGGCCGGACTCGCCGCGGATCCCGTGACCCTGCTCTCCCGCCTTGACGGGCGCCTGGCCCGCTACAAGATCCCCAAGACCGTCGTGGTCGTCGACGCCCTGCCCCGCAACGCCGTCGGCAAGCTCCTCAAGGAGCCGCTGCGCCGCCGCTTTTCCTGATTTCATCGTTCCGACCCGCTTCAGTCTCCTGCGAAAGGCCGATCCCGCATGCCCCGCACCGTCACCGGCATCCCCGGACTGCTCGCCCTGGGCCCCGGCCCCGTCGATCTCGGCCACAGCACATGGCGTGAGATCACCCAGGAGCGGGTGAACACCTTCGCCGACGCCACCGACGACCACCAGTGGATCCACACCGACCCCGAGCGCGCCGCCACGGGGCCCTTCGGAGGGGCGATCGCCCACGGCTACCTCACCGTGGCGCTGCTGATCCCCATGTGGACCGAGCTGCTCGAGGTCGAGGGCGTCGGCATGAAGGTCAACTACGGCCTGAACAAACTCCGCTTCCCGGCGCCGGTCCGCGTCGGTTCCAAGATCCGCGCCGTCGGGACCGTCGCGGAGATCACCGAGATCCGCAACGGCGTCGAGGTCGTCGTCGACCTGACCGTCGAGATCGACGGGCAGAAGCGGCCGGCGTGCGTGGCGCAGGCGGTGTACCGGTTCTACGAGTAGCGGCCCGTCAGTCCTTGCAGTAGGGGCTCTCGTTCGACGACGTGATGTTCATCAGCGAGAACTTGTCCTTGTCCGGCAGGATGCTGACTTTCAGGCAGGCGTGTTGGTCCGCCGCCTCCGTTGCCTTCTTCTCGACGAACGGCATGCTCACACCCTCGCCGAGCAGGCACAGGATCCCGCCGCACAGCATGCCCAGCGCCAGGTGCACGGCGATGGTGCTGGCCAGCGGGTGGTCCTTCAGGGTGTCGGCGAGCGACTTGGTGTCGCCGCGGGACATGTAGCGCACGCACGGGGGCGTGCCGCACAGTTTCTCCGAGCCGCCCTTCGCCGTCGACGGGGCCGCGGGCGCCGCCGCCTGGGCGCCGCCGGTCCCCCCTCCGGTGCCCGAGGAGGCGTCGGCGCCCCCGGTCGATCGGCACCCGGTCGCGAGCATCACCAGCATCGCGACGATCAAAGCCAGTCCGCGCCAGGTCCGCGGCATCATGTGGTCGGCCATGGTCACCCCCACCGGTCTCTGTCCCCTTATTTCCACCGTAGCGTGGAACGCCGCTCTAATCCGGCTTGATTCAGGCCCTTGACGGAGCGGGGCCGGGCGGCTAGGTTCGCCGTCATCTTGTTAGGAATCTTTCCTAACTATCTGCCACCGGAGGGGCTTCCATGGTTTCCAGGGCACGAACGCGCCGTCGCAGGAGCGTCGCCGCGGTGGCCGTCGTCGGACTGGCGGGCCTGACCGTCGGCACCGCCACCGTGCTGTCGCAGCCGGCGCAGGCCGCCACCGCCGGGCTGGTGCGCGTCGACCAGGCCGGGTTCGGGACCGGCGAGGTCAAGCAGGCGTACCTGATGACCGGCGCGGCGGTGTCCGGGGCGACGTTCTCGGTGGTGGACTCCAGCGGCGCGACCGTTCTGACCGGGAAGGTCGGCGCCGCCAGCCTGGGCAAGTGGAACGCCGCCTATCCGGACGTCTACCCGATCACCTTCACCTCCCTGAAGACTCCCGGCACGTACCACATCAAGGTCGCCGGCAACGCTTCGGCGACCTCGCCGTCGTTCAAGATCACCTCGACGGACGCCTTGTACGGCA
Source organism: Catenulispora subtropica (assembly GCF_039531675.1). Lineage (NCBI taxonomy): Bacteria > Bacillati > Actinomycetota > Actinomycetes > Catenulisporales > Catenulisporaceae > Catenulispora > Catenulispora subtropica. Next base: position 77,460 of record NZ_BAAAQM010000022.1, on the reverse strand, counting down.
AGCTCGTCGCCGACGGTGTCACCTTCTTCCAGACCCAGCGTGACGGCTCGGACGTCATCGCGGGCAGCCTCAAGCGGCAGCCCTCGCACCTGCACGACGCGTCGGCGACGGTCTACGCCTGGCCCCGGTTCGCCTCCGGCGACTCGGACACCATCACCTCCAGCGACCTGACCAAGAGCGGCGGCCCGGTCGACGTCTCAGGGGGCTGGTTCGACGCCGGCGACTACCTGAAGTTCACGAACAACGAGGCCTTCGGCGCCATCACCCTGTTCGCCGCCCAGCGCGCCCTCGGCTCGGCGGCGCCGCCCAGCCTGGCGACCGAGGCGCACTTCGGCGAGAGCTGGCTGGACAAGGCCTGGGACGAGAAGACGAAGACACTGGTGCTGCAGGTCGGCATCGGGTCGGGCAACTCCGCCGGGACCTTCTACGGCGACCATGACCTGTGGCGGCTGCCGCAGAAGGACGACGGCGATACCGCCAAGGCCGACCGCTACGCCGCCGCGCACCGCCCGGTGTTCCTGGCCGCCGGCCCCGGCGGCCGGATCAGCCCGAACCTGGCCGGCCGCGTGGCCGCCGCCTTCGCGCTGGCCGCGCAGATCGACGCCTCCGGCAACCCGAAGCAGGCCGCGGCCGAATATCAGGCTGCCGCGTCGGTCTACGCGCTCGCCGACACCGACACCCCTCCGAGCCCGCTGACCACCGCGCTGCCGAACTCGTACTACCCCGAGGCGATCTGGCACGACGCGATGGAACTCGGCGCCACCGAACTCGCGCTGGCCGCGCAGAAGCTCGGGCACAGCCCGGCGACGTACCTGTCGCAGGCCGCCACCTACGCCAAGGACTACATCGCCTCCGACGCCGGCGACACCTTCAACCTTTACGACAACAGCGCCCTGGCGCACGCCGACCTGATCAAGGCGATGGCCGCCGCCGGCGACCCCTCGGGCCTGGCCGTCACCCCGGCCGTCCTCACCGCCGACCTGAAGCGCCAGGTGCAGTCCGCGGCGGCCAAGGCCAAGGCGGACATCTTCCACGCCGGCGGCGACTACACGAACTTCGACGTCAACGCGCACACCTTCGGCTTCCTCACCACGCAGGCGCTCTACCGCCAGGCCAGCGGCGACAGGTCCTTCGACGCCTTCGCCACCGAACAGCGCGACTGGCTGCTCGGCGGCAACCCCTGGGGCGTGGCCTTCATGGTCGGCGAGGGCAGCACCTTCCCGCACTGTCTGCAGCACCAGGTGGCGAACCTGGCCGGCAGCCTGGACGGCACCGGCGCGGTCCCGACCGGCGCCGTGATGAACGGCCCCAACAACCCCGACAACTTCGCCGGCGGCCTGGGCGACTTCCAGGACGGCATGAAGAAGTGCCCCGCCAACGGCGCCGACCCGTACAACGCCTTCACCGGCCACACCAGCCGCTTCGCCGACGACGTGCGGTCCTGGCAGACCGACGAGCCGGCGCTGGACATGACCGGGTCCGCGGTGCTCGGGGCGGCGATGCAGGAGGCACTGGGCGGTTGATCGCGCCTCGGCGCGCCTAGACCGGTTCCGGCCCCTGATGACCACGGCTCAGGGGCCGGAACCGTGTCCGCGCATCGCTCACCCGAAGTACTCCCGGATCAGCTGTTCCACCGTCAGCGACGCCCCCAGCGACGCCGCGCCCGCCAGCACCGCGCCGCTGCCCAGCGCCGAGGTCTCCACCCGCGGCGGATACGGCAGCCGGGCCGCCAGGTGGTCGGCGACCGGGGCCAGCAGCAGATCGCCGTTCAGGCCGATGCCGCCGCCGAGGACCACCAGCTCCACGTCCACCACCGCGGAGGCGACGGCGGCGTAGTTCGCGATGCGGCGGGCCTCCTCGCGGACCACGTCCAGGGCGGAAGGGTCGCCGGCGCGCGCCAGCTCGAAGACGCGCTCGGGCGTCAGGTCGGTCTCTGCGGGGAGCTTGCGGGCGGCGTACTGCAGAATCGCCTCGGCGCAGGGGTCGATGGCGTTCGGGACCGAGGCCTCCAGGGTGCCGTCGCCGAGGTCGGTGTACTCGGGTTCGAAGGCGTCGTCCAGTTCGCCGGCCGCGCCCTTGAAACCACGGTGCAGGTTGCCGCCGAGCACCAGGCCGGCGCCGACACCGGTGCCGATGGACAGGAACAGGAAACTGTCGGCGTCGCCGCCGCTGCCGCGGGCGTACTCGCCGTGCGCCGCGAGGTTGATGTCGTTCTCGACGGTGACCGGCATCCCCAGCGCGGCGCTGAACTGCTCCTGCGCGGCGAAGCCCTCCATCCCGGTCACGTTCGCGGCCTGCCAGACCCGCCCGTCCCGCCGGTCCACGACGCCGGGCACGCCCACGACCGCGTGCCGCACCGAGGTCTCCGCGACCCCGGCCGCCCCGGCCAGCTCCCGCGCCAGCCGCACCGACGCCGCCACCATCCCGGGCGCGTCCAGGCCGTCCACGTCGGCGTCCCGCCGCACCACCTCCGCGCCGTCCAGTCCGGCCAGCGCCCCCCGCAGATGCCGGGCCCCGACGTCGAACGCCACCGCGTACGCCGCCTCCGGCCGCGGCTTGAAGAACACGGCGCCGTAGGTGAACCCGCGCGAGGCGTCGGCCGTCTCCACCACCAGCCCGATCTGGAGCAGATCCTCCAGCACCGCCGACACCGTCGGCTTCGAGATCCCGGTCGCGCGCGAGATCTCCGCCCGCGAGATCGGCGCGCTGGCCCCGATCACCCCCCACACCGTCCGCAGGTTCAGTTCGCGGACGGTGGCCGAGGTGGCCCCGGCATAGGGTTTGGCCGTGGGAGAGTTCATCGCCCCAGGGTAGGGGGAGGGGTGGGGGGTGGTCGATCAGCTGTGACCCGCCGTTGCCGGTTCAGCCGCGGCGCGGTCGACGCAGAGACCGGAGTGATACAGATCAACAGACCCCTGATAGGGATTTCCGGCGTCGACGTAAGGCTGTGATGTCCAGCCTCATCTCGCCCCGGCGATCCGATCCGGCCTCGGCCGCGGCGCTGGAGGACACACGGGGTTCGCGCCCGTGGGGGTGGGGGGCCTTCTGGGTGGCGGCCCTGGTGCTGGCACCGGTGATGAAGTGAGACCTCGGTGAACCGGCATCTCAGCGTGGCATCACCCACATCGTCGGCCAGTCCTTGCCCCGCAACAGCGCGTCGGTCCCGCCGTCGCAGTAGAGGACCGAGCCGACGATGAACGAGGCCTGATCCGACAGCAGGAAGGCGACCAGCGCGGCGACCTCCTCGGGGCGGCCGGCGCGACCCAGCGGGATCGCCTTCTCGAAGGCCGCCATACCCTCGGCGGTGAGCCGGTCGGCACGGCCGGCCCGGGTCATCGGCGTGTCGATCATGCCGGGCGCGACGGCGTTCAGGCGGATGCCGTCGGCGATGTAGTCGGCGGCGCGGGTGCGGGCGTACCAGGCCAGCGCGGCCTTGGTGGCGGGGTAGGCCTGCAGGGCGCCGAAGCCGCCGAAGGACTCGGCGAGGGCGCGCGCCCCGGCCTCGTCGCCGGCCAGGCAGGCGTCGGCGAGATCGACGGGCCAGCCGGGCTGGCAGGTGGCGGAGTTCGAGGAGGGCAGGACCACCGCGGAGGTGCCGGCGGCCCTCAAAGCCGGGCGCAGGCCCTCCAGCACGCGGACCGCGCCGAAGTAGTTCACGGACACCAGCAGGCCGCCGGGCCGCCCGGTCGCGGCGGCCAGCCCGGCGAAGGGGAGCAGCGCGTCCAGGCGGCCGTCACAGAGTTCGGTGACGGCGGCGACCGCGGCGGCCCGGCCCTCCGCGGTGCCGAGGTCGGCCACGACGTCGGCGTCCCGCAGGTCCACGCCGATGACGCGGTGGCCGTCGGCGCCGAGGCGGGCGGCGAGGGTCCGGCCGATGCCGGAGGCGGCACCGGTGACGGCGATCGTGGCCATGGTGCACTCCCTGCGAATCGGGTTGATCAGGCGGATCAAAGGGGTGGGGCGGGTCGGGCGGGGCGCCTCTGGTCGGCCGTCGGCCGTCGGCTGTCGGTCGTCGGCGGCGGCCGGGCGGCGGCAGCCTATGCCGGACCGGAACACAAAGTAAGAGCCGTCGTAAGAGCGGTCATGAGAACGCCGACGGCACTGGCGTGTTGGAGTGCGCCGTTCTAGGGTCCGCGCCGTGACAGCACCCGACGTCCTGGCCCCCGCAGCCCTGGGCCCGATCCGCCTGCGCAACCGCGTCATCAAGTCCGCGACCTTCGAGGGCGCCACGCCCGACGGGCTGGTCACCGATGCCCTCGTCGACTACCACCGCCGCCCGGCCGCCGGCGGCGTCGGCATGACCACCGTCGCCTACCTCGCCGTCTCGCCCGAGGGCCGCACCGAGCGCCGCCAGATCCACTGGCGGCCGGAGGCCGTCCCGGGGCTGCGCCGCCTCACCGACGCCGTGCACGCCGAGGGCGCGGCCGTCGCGGCCCAGATCGGGCACGCCGGCCCGGTCGCCGACGCCCGCTCGAACCGCGCCCCGGCCCTGTCCTGCTCGCCGATGCTGAACCCGGTCAGCATGCGCCGCACCCGGGCCGCCACCGCCGAGGACATCGAGCGCGTCACCGCCGCCCACGCCCGCGCCGCGCGCCTGGCCGTCGAATCAGGGTTCGACTCCGTCGAGATCCATCTCGGCCACAACTACTTCGCCAGCGCCTTCCTGTCCCCGCGCCTGAACAAGCGCACCGACGCCTACGGCGGCAGCCTCGCCAACCGCGCCAAGGTCGCCCTCGGCCTGGCGCGCGCCGTCCGCGCCGAGGTCGGCGACCGCATCGCCGTCACCGCCAAGCTGAACATGGAGGACGGCTACCCCGGCGGGCTGCGCATCGACGACGGCCTCCAGGTCGCCCGGTGGCTCCAGGAGGACGGCACCCTCGACGCCCTGGAACTCACCGCCGGCAGTTCTCTGATGAACCCGATGTACCTGTTCACCGGCGACGTGCCGCTGCGTGAGTTCGCCGCGAACTTCCCGCTGCCGCAACGCCTCGGGATCCGCTGGTTCGGCAAGAAGTTCCTGCGTGCGTACCCGTATCAGGACACGTATCTCATGGAGCGGGCCCTCCGCTTCCGCGCCGAACTGGACATGCCGCTGATCCTGCTCGGCGGCGTCACCACCCGCGCCACCATGGATCGCGCCATGGACGCCGGGTTCCAGTACGTCGCGATGGCGCGCGCCCTGCTGCGCGAACCGGATCTGGTGAATCGCATCGGTGCCGATCCGGGCACCCCGTCGCTGTGCATCCATTGCAATCGCTGCATGCCGACGATCTACACCGGGACGCGGTGCCCGGAGCTGGACGGACGGCCCGTCGTTCGAGCGTAGATGCGGCCCTGAGCCGAGCCTCGGTTCCGCCGGTCGCCCGAACGGAGCACGGCAGCGCGACACCGGTCGGCGACCCCGCGCGACGATGAGCCGAGGTGTCCTTGCGGCACCGGGCGTCGCCTCCGGGTCGGCGGGCTCTCCCGCCGCGACGGCGCCCTCTGATCCCACGGGGAGGGGTCATGTTCTCTCGACGGATCGTCTCCCGTATCGGCGTCGGACTCGGCGCGGTCGCCCTGGCCAGCGCACCGGTGGTGGCGTACGCCAACGCCTCGCACGCGCCCTCCAGGCCGCCGGCCAGCTGCAGCAACAAGGGCTGCAACGGCAAGGACCCGCAGTCCACCGGCTGCTCCAGCACCTTCGAGGCCCGCTCCATCCGCACCACGCCGATCATGAGCAAGGGCAAGCAGATCGGCACCGTCGAGCTGCGCTGGTCGCCGTTCTGCGGCAACAACTGGGCCCGGGTGACCACCGTCGGCGGCGTGTCGGCGAACCTGTCGGCCACCGCCACCCGCCAGGACCACGCGAAGATGTCGGCCAGCGGCAGGGGCACCGTGCTGTGGACGCCGATGATCTTCGGGCGGGACCTGTGCGTGGCCGCGACCGGGACGGTGAACGGGGTCAGCGCCACCACGCCGTGCGTGTGAGCCGCCAGAGGCGCACACTGGTGACCGAGGACGTCTCCTAACGAGGGGCGGGCGCACGACATTGGCGCCCGCCCCGCACTCATGTGCGCATCGGGTCGTCCGTGGCGTTCAGACCAGGTCCAGGAGCTCTGTCAGGGAGCTGATGGTGGCGACGCCGCCGCTCGCGGCCCCGGCTCCCCTCCCGGCCGCCGTGTCCACGTCCACGTCCCCGTCCCCCGCGTCCCCGGCCCCCGCCTCCCGCACCATCGCGCGGCCCTGATACCCCAGGGCGATCGCGGCCGCGACCAACTCCGGATCGTCGTCCACGAACAAGCACTCGCCGGGCTCCAGCCCCAGGGCGTCGCTGGCGTGCCGGTACATCCGCGGATCCGGCTTGGTGCAGCCCAGCACCGCCGAGATCGCGTACGCGGCGAAGAACCCGTTCAAGCCCAGGGCCGCGTGCAGGTCCGGCAGGTTCGGCCAGGCGTCCGAGACCACCGCCATCGGCACGCCGCGGGCCCGCAGCGCGGTCAGCGTCGGGATCACGTCCGGGAAGGACTCCAGGATCCCGCTCGGCGGGACCTCCCGGACCAGGTCCGCCAACAGCTCCGGGGTCGCCTCCACCCCGATCCGCGCCAGCATCGCGCGATGGTAGTCGTGCCTGTCGGGGGTCGTCGTCACGGCGGCCATGAACCGGTCGCCTTCCGAGACCGCCGCGGCCAGCTGGTCGGCGGTGACGTGCGGCGCGTGTGCCCTGACCGTCGGCTCGAAGTCCGCGCGGGGGTTCCAGCGGCCGCCGATCGGCCGTATCAGGACGCCGCCGGAGTCCAGGAGAAGGGCCTTCGGTGTCTCCGGAGTCTGATTCACAGCCCCGATAATAGATCGCCGTGCTCCGCGACCTGCTCCAGCGCCCGGGTCGGGGAGAAGCGCAGGTCATCGGGACGTTCGGCGGCCGCCAACTGTTCCCACGTCACCGGTGTCGACACCGTGGGCCGGGGCCGGGCCCGCAGCGAGTAGGCGGCCACGGTGGTCTTGGAGTGCGTGTTCTGCGACCAGTCCATGAACACCTTCCCGGGGCGCTCCCGCTTCGCCATGTTCGACACCACCAGGTCGGGGAGCTGGGCCTCCATGCCCAGGGCGATGGTGTGGGCGAGTTCGCGGGCCTGCTCGGCGGTGACGCCGTCCAGCGGCGCGTACAGGTGCAGGCCCTTGCCGCCGGAAGTCTTCGCGCGCAGGTCCATGCCGTGCGTGGCGAGCAGTTCGCGGGCGGCGAAGGCGACGCGGACGCAGTCCAGGACCGTGGCCGGCGGGCCCGGGTCCAGGTCCAGCACCAGCAGGTCGTGGTGCTCGGGGTCGGCCACGCGCCACTGCGGCACGTGGAACTCGATCGCCGCCAGGTTCGCCGCCCAGATCAGCGAGGGCAGGTCGTCGATGAGGACGTGCTCGATGTGCTTGCCGGAGCCGGTGGCGGCGACGGAGGCGGTGCGGACCCAGTCCGGGCGGTGCGACGGGGCGTGCTTGGCGAAGAACCCCGGCTCGTCCACGCCGTCCGGGTGGCGGATCAGCGTCGCCGCGCGGCCGGCCAGGTGCGGCAGCATCACCGGCGCGACGCGCGCGTAGTAGCTCAGGACCTCACCCTTGGTGAAGCCGGTCTCCGGATACAGCACCTTGTCGAGGTTGGTCAGCTTCACCCTGCGGCCGTCGATCTCGACGGTCTGCGAGGCCGGGGTGCGGGAGTCAGGACTCACGGGTCACCTCCGAGGCGTCGATGTCGGGCCGGATGCCTTGGAACACCGGGTGCCGCAGGCGCCCCTTCGGCGTCCACTCGCCGTACGTCACCTCGGCCACCACGACCGGCCGCACCCAGGTGGCCACCCGGGCGTCGGGGGCGTCCACGGCGGTGGCGAACGGGCTCTCCGGCACCGCCAGCTCCGTCAGCGCCTCCAGCAGGGCCCGCCGGTCGTGCTCGGTGAAGCCGCTGCCGACCTTGCCGGCGTAGCGCAGCTCCCCGGCGGCGTCCGGCACGCCCAGCAGCAGCGCGCCGATCCCGCGCGGCGGCCGGCCCGCGGCGGCGCCCTCCCGCTTGAGCGGGGTGAAGCCGCCGACGACCACGGACTGCGAGGCCGTGATCTTGATCTTGCGCCAGGCCGGGGAACGCGTCCCGGGCTGGTAGGGCGAGTCCAGGCGCTTGGCGACGACGCCCTCCAGCCCGGCCGCCCGCGCCGTCGCGAGCACGTCGGCCACCGGGGTGCCGGGGAACGAGGGCGGGGTCTGCCAGTTCGGCCCGGACAGCTCCAGCGCCTCCAGCAGCTCGCGGCGCGCCGAGTAGGGCAGCTCCAGGGTGGAGCGGCCGTCCAGGTGCAGCAGGTCGAAGACCAGGTAGGAGACCGGGTTCGTGCGGGACAGGCGCAGCGCCTCCGAGCTCTTGGCGCCGAAGCGGCCCTGCAGCGCGGCGAAGCTGACCCGGCCGGATTCGTCCAAGGCGACGATCTCGCCGTCGAGCAGCAGCTGCGCACTGCTCACCGTCTTCGCCAGCGCCTTGATCTCCGGATAGCTGTCGGTGATGTCGTTGCCGTTGCGCGAGCGCAGCCGGGCCCGGCCGCCCTCGATGCGGCACAGGGCCCTGATGCCGTCCCACTTGAACTCGGCGGCCCAGCCGCGGTCGGACGGAGCCGGCGCCGGCCCGAGGACGGCGAGCATCGGCCGCAGGGTGTCCGGCATCGGTGCCGGCTCGGGGTCCTGCCCCTTCTCCCGGTGGATCATCCAGTCGGCGCCGCCGGTGCGGAACAGGGTGTAGCGGCCGCTGAGGCGCTCGCCCGCGAGGTCGACCTTGACCTCGTCGTCGGTCCACTTCAGGAGCGTGTAGGTGCCGCGGTCGTAGGTGGCCACGGTGCCCGCGCCGTACTCGCCGGCCGGGATGCGCCCGGCGAAGTCGGCGTATTCCACCGGATGGTCCTCGGTGGGCACGGCACGGTGGTTCCGCCGCGGATCGGTCGGGACGCCCTTCGGCAACGCCCAGGAGACCAGGACCCCGTCGTGCTCCAGACGGAAGTCCCAGTGCAGGGCGGTCGCACGGTGTTCCTGCACCACGAAGATCGGCTCCCGGTCACCTTCACGCGACTTCGGTCCGCCCTCCGGCACCGGCTCGGGAGTGCGGGCGGCGTCCCGCTTGGCGCGGTACTCCCGCAGCCGGTCCGGTCTCTCCGCTGCTCCGGGTGCCACTGCTCCATGACAACCTGTGGATGCTTATGGTGCGAGTCCGGGTGATCCGAATTAGCGTCGGGGTCATGCGGGCGATCTGGAGCGGAGTGATCTCCTTCGGGATGGTGGCCGTCCCGGTGAAGATGTACGGCGCGACCGAGGAGAAGCGGGTCGCGTTCCACCAGGTGCACGCCGCCGACGGCGGCCGGGTGCGGCAGAAGCGGGTCTGCGAGCTGGACGGCGAGGAGGTGCAGCTGGCCGACGTCGCCAAGGGCTACCAGCTGCCCGACGGCGACGTGGTGGTACTCACCGGCAAGGACTTCGAGGACCTGCCCGAAGCGACCGCCAAGACCATCGCGGTCGAGTCCTTCGTCCCGGAGGAGCAGATCGATCCGATCATGTATTCGAAGTCCTACTACCTGGCCCCGGACAAGCTCGGCGTCCGCCCCTACGCCCTCCTCCGCGACGCCATGGAGTCCTCCGGCCGCGTGGCGGTGGTGCGGTTCGCGATGCGCGAGCGGGAGAGCCTGGCCGCGCTGCGGGTCCGCGATGGCGTCCTGGTGCTGGAGACCATGTTGTGGGCCGACGAGATCCGCGAGCCGGACTTCGACGTCCTGGAGAAGGGCGACAAGGCCGAACCGAAGGCCGCCGAGCTGAAGATGGCCGAACTTCTGATCGACTCCCTCAGCGCCGACTTCCACCCCGAGGACTACCACGACAACTATCGCGAGGCGCTGGAAGAGGTCATCGAGGCCAAGGTCGCCGGGCGTGAGGTGGTGACGCCGCCGGCCCCGGCCGAGGGCGGCGCGCAGGTGATCGATCTGATGGCGGCGTTGAAGGCGAGCGTGGAGGTGGCGAAGAAGACGCGCGGTGCCGTGGAGGAGGAGGCGGCTGGGGCGGGGAAGAAGGCGGGGGCGAAGAAGGCAGCGGCTTCGGCGGCGAAAAGCTCTGCGACGCCGAAGCGGGCGGCCAAGGGCGCCCGGGCGACGGCGAAGGCTGCGGACCCGCATGCCAAGCCGGGGCGGAAGAAGACTGCGGCGAAGTCGACGTCGACGCGGCGGAGTGCGTGATGCTGCGGTTGGCCTGACTAAGGCAGAACCACCAGCCGTCCGATCGCCTCCCCACCAGCCAGCCGCGCCAACCCGGCCGGCGCCTCCTCAAAGGCCAACCGCTCACCGACCAAGGTTTTGACAACACCGGCTTCCGCCATCCGCGTCAGCTCCCGGTGACAAGCCGCAACCGCTTCAGGGTCCTTGCTCCGGTACAACCCCCAGTGCAAGCCGAGGATCGAGTAGTTCTTGACCAGCGCATGATTCAAAGCCGGCGAGGGGATGACACCGCCGGCGAATCCGACCACGATGATGCGGCCTTCGAAAGCGACGCACTTGGTCGAGCCCTGATAGGCGGCGCCGCCGACCGGATCGTAGACGACGTCGGCCCCCCGCCCGCCGGTGGCGTCCTTGACGGCGGCGACGAAGTCCTGCTCGTGGCGGTCGATGACGACGTCGGCGCCCAGGGCCCGGGCGGCGTCGGCCTTCGCCTCGCCGCCGGCCACCGCGATCACGCGCGCTCCGGCCGCCTTGCCGAGCTGCACCGCCGCGCTGCCCACGCCGCCCGCCGCGGCGTGCACCAGCAGCGTCTCGCCGGCCTGCAGGTGTGCCCGGCGGTGCAGGCCGAACCAGCCGGTCTGATAGGCGAGCAGGAAGCCGGCGGCCTCGGCGTCGTCGAGGGCGGGTGGGGCCGGGTACGCGGAGTCCGACGCCACGACGGTGTACTCGGCCAGGGCCCCGTGCGGGAGGACCGGCATGCCGATGACGCGCTCGCCGGTGTCGACGACCTCGCCGCACAGTTCCACGCCCGGGGTGTAGGGCAGGGGTGGCTGCACCTGGTACTGGCCGCGGCACATGAGGACGTCGGGGAAGTTCAGGGCGGCGGCGCGGACCTTCACCAGGACCTGGCCGGGGCCGGGGGCCGGGGCGGGGACGTCGGTGGAGCGCAGGACGTCGGCGGGCTCGCCGTGGGTGGGGACCTGCCAGGCTTTCACGGCGGTGGCCTTTCGGGTGGGGTCGGTCCTCGGGGGTCAGATTGAGGTCGGTCTGAGGTCGGTCTGGAGTCGGCCTGGGGGTTCAGTCCTGACCCCGATCCTTCCACCCGGCGCGGGCGATCACCAGCGTCACGGCCTCGTCGAGGTGCTGGTGGACGTCGTGCGGGTTGCCGGCACGCTCGGCGCGGGCCCGGGCCATGGCCGCCTCGTCGAGGACGACGGCCGGCGGGCGGTGGGCCAGCAGGGCGGACAGCAGATCGTCGGCGGGCTGCGCCAGCTCGGAGCCGTCGAGGGCGACCTGGGCGAGGATGAGGGCTGACATGGCCCAGTCCAGGACGGGGTCGTCCTCGCGGGTGTTGGTCCAGTCGATGACGACCGGGCCCTCGGCGGTGAGGATGACGTTCAGCGGGTGCAGGTCGAGGTGGAGGATGGCCGTGCCCGCGCCGTCGCGGACCGGGACCGTGTGCAGTCGCACCAGCAGCTCGGCGAGCATCGCCCCGACCCGGTCGGCGTCCAGCTCCCCGGCCAGCGCCGCCTCCAGCAGCGTCGGCCCGGCCGCCCGGCGCATCACCAGATCCTCGGGCGTGCCGCCGTCCGGCCGCACCTCCGGCACCGGGTAGCCGTGTGCGTGGAGGTGGGCCATCACCGCGGCCTCGCGCGCCTGCGGGCGCCGGTCCCGCGTGCGGCGCAGGACCCAGGAGTCGTCGAGGGCGTACACGTCCGCGTCGCGGCCGGAGCCGATCAGTTCACCGGTCTGCATGCCCGAACGGTAGCCGCTCGGGGCGTCGCCGCGCCGTTCGGGTGTTCTACTCTGAGCGGCCATGTCCAGTGCTCTCTTGACACTGATCGACGAGCTCGGCGCGGCGGTCCGCGCCGACGACCCCGCACGTTCCACCGGTGCAGCGGGGCGGCGTGGGCGGCGGCGCAGCAGGCCGCGCCCGCGGAACTGACGGCCGGCGTCGAGCGCCTGGCCCCGCTGCTGGTCGGCTGCGGCGGCGTCTTCGCCAAGACCGCGGTGCTCGCCGGCGCGTTGGTCGGCTCGCCCTGGACCCCGCCTCCGGCCGCGGCTTCGCCCTGACGATGAGCGGCGTCGGCGACAACTACCAGCTGCACACCCTGCTGGCCGACCGCCTGCTGGGGCCGGGGCTGCTGCCGGGGGAGCGCCCCGACCCGGCGCGGGTCGACGCGGCCGGCACCGGCCACCCGGGCCCGCTCGCCGAGCCCGTCTACCGCCGCTTCCGTCTGTTCGACGGCCACGGCGCCTACGTCTTCCCCGAAGGCGCCCCGCGGACATCGAGCCGTTGGACGGCACCCGCGTGCTGGTGCTGCACCCGCCGCGCGGCGCCTTCGGCTGGTCGGTCGGGCGGGTGTTCGAGCACATGCTGCCCGAGGTGCGGTTGGAGCGGGAGCTGGGGGCGGAGGAGGCCGCGGGGTGGCTGGCGCGGGTGGCGCCGGCGCGCGAGGACGACCTGATGGGCGTCAACCCGTAGGGGGCGCTCCGTCGTTTCTCTGCCCCCTTATTCACTCGCGGTACCGTGGCCGCATGATGGGGTCACTAATCATCATCGATCTGCCGGGTCCGGTGGCCGCGGAGCGGCTGGCGGAGCTCGGGACGGTGCTCAGGGGGCTCGGCGGGCGCTTCGAGGAGGCGCGGGCCGGATCGTACGACGTGGAGGTCGAGCCGGGGCGGCTCGGGGTGGCGGATCCGGAGGGCGGAGGGCCTCGGCTCTTCACCGTCAGCATCGCGGGGCCCGGGTTCGGGGACGAGGGGGTCTTCCGGGCCGAGCACGACGGGGATCCCGATCTGGAGCCGGTCATCGGGTTCACGCCGACGCACGACGTGGTGATCGCGACGCGGGGTCGGGAGCTGAGCGACCGGTTGCTGCTCGTCGAGCTCGGGGCGGTGGTGCAGGAAGTGGTCGGCGGACTGGCCGACATCAGGGTGTCCTCGCGGCTGGTGGACGGGGTGCGGGGACTGCCCGGGGTGGCCGCCGTCGTCGCCGTCGAGGACGGGTCGCCGCGGGTGTTCGGGAACGCGGAGTTCCTCCGGGCGTGGGCGGCCGATCCGGGGTTCGGGGATCACGCGGTGGGGGCCGGGCGCCCCAGGAGCCACTTCTGACACTCGCGTCACTTCTCTCACAGCTGAGAGGCATTATTCGTCACCACAGGTAGCCGCGGCGCTCCGATGTGGGGAGCTCCTGCTCACCGGTTGACACGTTCGAACAAAACTTCGAGTATGGCCGCGTGGCGATGATCGCGCAGGTGTTCGACGAGGAGGGCGGGGCGCGGGGGCGTTCGGAGCGTGAGCGGGCGGCGGAGGTCGCACGGTTGCGGGTGCTGCTCGGGGGATCGGCGGGCGGCGTCGGCGTCGGCGTCGGTGGCAGTGCCGGTGGCGGCTTGCTCGAAGACGGTGTCGGTGTCGGCGTTGGTATCGGTGTCGGTGTCAGTGTCGGCGGCAGAATCGGCGGCGCCGAAGACGCCGAAGCCCCCGACGTGCCGGCCTTACCGGCGTTGCGCGGCGTGCTGCCCGGCGGCGTCCTCCGCCGCGGCGGTGTGGTGGCGGTGCAGGACCGGACGCGGTCCTGGGGCGAGGCCCCGAGCTATCTGGCCCTGGCGCTCGCGGCCGGCGCCTCGGCCGGGGGAGCGTGGTGCGGCGTGGTCGGCCTGCCCGCCTTCGGCATCGCGGCGGCCGCGGGGATGGGCGCCGACCTCGGCCGCTTCCTGATGGTGGACGAACCCGGGGACCGCTGGGCCGAGGCGGTGGGGGTGCTGGCCGGCGCGGTGGACCTGCTGCTGGTGCGTCCCCCGCGCCTCCCGAACGGCGAGCACGTCCGGCGCATCGGCGCCCGTATCCGGCGCACCGTCCGCCAGCGCGGCGCCGCGCTCGTGGTGGCCGGCGAGTGGCCCGGCGCCGACCTGCGCCTGCGCCTGACCGACGCGGCGTGGTCCGGCCTCGGCGCCGGCACCGGGCACCTGACCGGACGCCGCGTCACGCTTGCCGCAGACGGCCGGGGCGCGGCCGGTCGCGAGCGCACCGCCCGGCTGTGGCTGCCCGCCGCCGACGGCGCGGTGCGCGAATGGGCCGGCGAGGCCATGGAGACCGGCGACGTGTCCGCGGCCGGGCGGCAGCCCTTCGGCGTGTCGGCGGAGATCCGGGAAGGCGGTGAGGTCGTGCGCCTCTGGAGCGCGTGACGGCCGGGCCCCGAAACCGCCTTGTGAGCAGTCTGACGAACCGCACCACCCAGGAAAGGAGCCATCGCGATGTCCGCCGCCGCCGTCCCCGCCGTCCCCGACCGCGCGCTCGCCGTGTGGTGCCCGGACTGGCCGGTGGTGGCGGTGGGCGCCGACCCCGACACGGCGGCGGCCGTGGTCGTCAAGAACGTGATCGTCGCCTGCTCCTTCGCGGCGCGCGCCGACGGGGTGCGCCGCGGCCAGCGGACGCGGGACGCCCAGCGGCTGGCCCCGGGCCTGGTGCTGTACGCCCGCGACGAGGCCGCCGAGGCGCGCGCCTTCGAACCGGTGCTGGCCGTGCTGGCCGAGTACACGCCGCGCTTCGAGGTGGTGCGGCCGGGGCTGGCGGCGCTGCCGCTGGACGCCCCGGCGCGCTACTTCGGCGGTGAGGACCTGGTCGTGCGCGGCATCCGCGACCGGATCGGGGAGCTCGGCGTCGGCGCGGGCGTCGGGGTGGCCGACGGGGTGTTCGCCGCCGCCCTGGCCGCGCGCAGCGACACCCGCGTCGTGCCGGGACGGACCGCGGAGTTCCTGGCCCCGTTCCCGACCTCGGTGCTGGAGCTGCCGGAGCTGGTCGAGCCGCTGGGCCGGCTGGGCGTGCCGACGCTGGGCCGGCTGGCCGGGCTCCCGGCGGACGCGGTGGCCGGCCGGTTCGGCGCGGACGGGGTGGCGGCGCACCGGCTGGCGCGCGGCCTGGACGCCCGGCCCCCGGCCCCGCTGCGACAGGGCCCCGACCTGTCCGTGGAGGCGGTGTTCGACCCGCCGGCCGACGGCTCGGAGCGGATCGTGTTCGCGGCCAAGGCGCTCGCCGACGAGCTGCACACCGTGCTCGCGCAGGCCGGTGTCGCGGGCGTGCGGGTGGCGGTGGAGATCCACGGCGCGGCCGGCGCCGGGGCCGAGCCCGAGGTGTCG
This sequence comes from Catenulispora subtropica, assembly GCF_039531675.1. Taxonomy (NCBI): domain Bacteria; kingdom Bacillati; phylum Actinomycetota; class Actinomycetes; order Catenulisporales; family Catenulisporaceae; genus Catenulispora; species Catenulispora subtropica. The sequence continues at coordinate 62,123 of NZ_BAAAQM010000022.1, read as the reverse complement.
TACCGGCTGTGGCGGCACGAGGGGCTGCTGTCGAGCACCGCGGTGGCCGAACGGGTCCGGTGGCAGCTGTCCGGCTGGCAGACCACCCTCCAGGGGAAGCAGGAGTCTGGTCTTGAGGCGGGTGCCGACCACGGCATCACCCGCCTGCGCCTCATCCCCGACCACCTCATCCCGGCCCGCGGCGTCCAGCCCGGGCTGTGGGGCGCCGACGAGGCGCCCGACCGCATCGCCCGCGCCGCCGAACGCCTGCAGGCCATGTACGGCCCCGACGCCGTCACCCTCCCCGCCGGCCGGGGCGGCCGCACCCCGCTCGACCAGGGCGTCCGCACGCCCTACGGCGACCTCCCGCCGGACCCGGCCGAGGCCGCGCCCTGGCCCGCCGCGCTCCCGGCCCCCGCGCCGGCCGATGTGCCCCGCAGTCCGCGCCCCGCCGAGGTCGCCGACCGCGACGGCGTCCCGGTCACCGTCTCCGGGCGCCTGCGGGTCTCCGCGCCGCCCGCCGAGCTCGTGCTGCCCGGCACCCGCGAGCGCCTGCGGATCCTGGCCTGGGCCGGGCCCTGGCCGCTGACCGAGCGCTGGTGGGAGCCCGCGGCGGCGGTGCGGCAGGCCCGCTTCCAGGTCGTCACCGACGACGGCCGCGCCTGGCTGCTGGCCGTGCGGGACGGCGCCTGGCTGGTCGAGGCGGTGTACGACTGATGGGCACGGCGGACGGCTGATGGGCGCCTTCAACCCGGTCATCCCGTGGCGGGAGCTGGAGAAGCGCCTCACCTGGGGCCGCTACGGCGAGGCCGAGCAGGCCGCCCCCGAACCGTCCGGGGCGGCCGGCCCGCGCCGCACCGCCAAGCTGCACCCCCGCTACGCCGAGCTGCACGCCCACTCCCACTTCTCCTTCCTCGACGGCGCCTCCAGCCCCACCGAACTGGTCGCCGAGGCCGCCCGCCTGGGCCTGCACGGCCTGGCCGTCACCGATCACGACGGCTTCGCCGGCGCCATGCAGTACAAGCAGGCCGTTCAGGAACAGGCGCCCGAGCTGGCCACGGTCTTCGGCGCCGAGCTGTCCCTGGAGCTGACGGCGGCGCGCACCGGGACCGCCGACCCGGCCGGCAGCCACCTGCTGGTGCTGGCCCGCCGGGCCGAGGGCTACCGGCGGCTGTCCGCGGCCATCGGCAAGGCGCAGCTGGCCGGGAAGGAGAAGGGGCGGCCGGTGTACGACCTCGACGACCTGGCCGCGGCCGCCGCCGGGGAGCACGGCGGGGGCCACTGGACCATCCTCACCGGCTGCCGCAAGGGCACGGTCCGCCAGGCGCTGGAGCGGCACGGGCTCACCGAGGCCGGCGCCGCGGCCGCCGACGCCGAACTCAGGAAGCTGATGGACCGGTTCGGCCGCGGGAACGTCGTGGTCGAGCTCACCGACCACGACCAGCCGCTGGACGACGCCCGCAACCGCCTGCTGGCCCGGCTGGCGGCCCGGCACGGGCTGCCGACCGTGGCCACCGGCAACGTCCACTACGCCCGCCCGGCCGACTACCGCCTGCACACCGCCTTGGCCGCGCTGCGGGCCCGGCGCACCCTGGCCGAGATGGACGGCTGGCTGCCCGGCGCGCCCACCGCCTACCTGCGCAGCGGCGCCGAGATGCTGGCCCGCTTCCCCGAGCGCGAGTTCGGCCCGGCCGTCACCTTCAGCGCCGACCTGGCCGCCGACCACGCCTTCGACTTCGACACCGTCAAACCGCGGCTGCCGGACTACCCGGTGCCGCCGGGCCACACCGAGGCCAGCTGGCTCAGGCACCTGACCTACGAGGGCGCGGCGCTGCGCTACGGGCCGGAGAACGAGAATCCCGAGGCGTACAAGCAGATCGCGTACGAGCTCGACGTCATCGCGGACCTGGAGTTCCCCGGCTACTTCCTCATCGTCTACGACATCGCGGAGTTCTGCCGGGCCAAGGGCATCCTGGCGCAGGGCCGCGGTTCGGCCGCGAACAGCGCGGTCTGCTTCGCCCTGGGCATCACCAGCGTCGACTCGGTCCGGCACGGCCTGGTCTTCGAGCGCTTCCTGTCCCCGGTGCGGGACGGGCCGCCGGACATCGACGTCGACATCGAGGCCGGCCGCCGCGAGGACGTGATCCAGCACGTCTACGAGAAGTACGGCCGCGACCGCGCCGCCATGGTCTGCAACGTCATCACCTACCGGGCCCGGCTGGCGCTGCGCGACTCGGCGCGCGTGCTGGGCTACTCCCCGGGCACGGTCGACGCCTGGGCCGGCACCGTCGGGCCGCACGAGGGCGTACCGGACGGCTCCGAGGAGATCCCGGATCAGGTGCTGGAACTGGCCGGGCAGCTCCAGCGCCGCCCCCGGCACCTGGGCATCCACAACGGCGGCATGGTCATCGTGGACCGGCCGCTGGCCCAGGTGGTGCCGATCGAGTGGGCCCGCCGCGAGGGCCGCACCGTGCTGCAGTGGGACAAGGACGACTGCGCGGCCGCCGGGCTGGTCAAGTTCGACCTGCTGGGCCTGGGCATGCTCGGGGCCATCCACGACGCGCTGGACCTGATCGCCGAGCACCACGGCCGCCGCCTGGGGCTGCACGAACTGCCGCAGGACGGCGACCCCGAGGCGGCGGCCGTCTACGCGATGATCCAGGACGCCGACACGGTCGGGGTGTTCCAGATCGAGTCGCGGGCCCAGATGTCGACGCTGCCCCGGCTCAAGCCGAACAGCTTCTACGACCTCGTGGTCGAGGTGGCGCTGATCCGGCCCGGGCCGATCCAGGGCGGCGCGGTGCACCCCTACCTGCGCCGCCGCAACGGCGACGAGGAGGTCGCCTACCCGCACGAGAGCCTGGAGCCGGTGCTGCGGCGGACGCTGGGCGTCGTGCTGTTCCAGGAGCAGGCCATGCAGATGGCGATCGCGGCGGCCGGGTTCAGCGCCGCCGAGGCCGACCGGCTGCGGCAGGCCATGGGCTCCAAGCGCTCGCCGGAGCGGATGGCCGAGCTGAAGGGGCGGCTGATGGCCGGGATGGCCGAGCGCGGCATCACCCCGGAGGTCGCCGAGGACATCTACACCAAGCTGCACGCGTTCTCCGGGTACGGATTCCCCGAGTCGCACTCGGTGTCGATGGCGTACATCGTGTGGTGCAGCTGCTATCTGAAGCGGTACTACCCGGCCGCGTTCACCGCCGCGCTGCTGAACAACCAGCCGATGGGTTTCTACAGCCCGGCTTCGCTGATCACCGACGTGCGACGGCACGGGGTGCGGGTCCGGCGGGTGGATGTGAACGCGTCGGGGGCGAAGGCCACTTTGGAGGACGCTGAGGACGCTGAGGACGCTGAGGGCGCTGAGGGCGCTGAGGGCGCTGATACGGCCGCCGCGGCCGGCGCGGCCGGCACGCCCCGCCGCCCGCGGCACAAGCACGCCTCGCCGATCCCGCAGCCGGCGATCCGGCAGGGCCTGTCCAGCGTGCGCGACCTCGGCGACGACGCGGCCGAGGCGGTGGTCGCCGAGCGGGAGGCCGGCGGGCCGTTCACCGGACTCGAGGACTTCATCGTGCGCACCGGGCTGTCCCGCCCGGCGCTGGAGGCACTGGCCACCGCCGGCGCGTTCGGCTGCTTCGGACTGGGCCGCCGCGAGGCGTTGTGGACCGCCGGGGCGCTGGCCGGCACCACCGCCGGGCACCTGCCGGGCACGGCGCCCGGCGTGACGGTCCCGGACCTGGACCCGCTGACACCGGTGGAGACCACGCTGGCCGACCTGTGGGCCACCGGGACCAGCCCCGAGGACCACCCGATCGGACACCTGCGGGCCCGCCTGGCGCTGCGCGGCGTGCTCCCGGCCGCGGACCTGAAGACCGCCCGCAACCGCAGCCTGGTCCGGGTCGCCGGGCTCGTCACGCACCGCCAGCGGCCCCCGACCGCGCACGGCACCTGCTTCCTCGGCCTGGAGGACGAGACCGGGCTGATCAACGTGATCTGCCCGGCACCGGTGTGGGAACGACAGCGCCGGGTCGCGCTCGGGCACGGCGCCCTGCTGATCCACGGGACGCTGGAACGGACCGACGGGGCGGTGAACGTGGTCGCCGGCCGGATCGAGCCGCTGCGGGCGGGAGTGGGACGGAAGGCACGGGACTTCCGGTGAGGATCCGGCCCGAATCAGGAGGCGAGCAGCGCGGGGCGGAGGTCTGCGTCCTCGCAGCCTTCGCAGCCTTCGCGGTCGTTTACGACGGGAGGGCAAAGGACAGGGCAAGTCCCGGTTGCGCCGGGCGCCCTGCCCGCTAGGCTGACCACTTCGGCGGAACGGATCATGGGGTGGCTCATGGGTGAGGTGCGGCTTTCCCACGAAGAGGCGACGGCGTTGCTGGAGCGCGGCGAGGCGGCGGCCGAGGCGCGCGACTGGGCCGTCGCGGCAGCCTGCTATGAGCAGTTCCTGGACGCGTTCCCCGATACCGAGTTCAGCACCGAACTCTGGTTCGACGTCGCGCTCTATCACAAGTTCCTGCGGAACTGGGACAAGGCCTACGAGCTCGGCAAGCAGGCGGCCGCCCGGGCCGGGGACGGCGCCGGCGAGCCCGCGTACTGGAACCTCGGCATCGCCGCGACGATGGTCCGCGACTGGGCCACCGCGCGCCGCGCCTGGACCAGGTTCGGCATCACCCTGGCGCCCGGCGAGGGCGAGATCCGGGACGGCTTCGGCATCGCCTGCGTGCGTCTGGACCCGGACGGCGAGGCCGAGGTGGTGTGGGTGCAGCGGGTCTGCCCCACCCGCGGCCGGGTGCTGTCCGTGCCGTTCACCGACCGGCGCTTCGGCGAGATCGTCGTCCACGACGGCGCCCCGAACGGCGAGCGCCGCGTCGGCGAGCACGCCTACCCGGTGTTCGACGAGCTGGCGCTGTGGCAGCCCTCGGAGACGGCGACCTGGCGCGCGCAGGTGACGGCCCCGGACGAGGCCGACATGCGGGCCCTGAGCGAGGCGTTCACCGACCGCGACCTGGCCATGGAACCGGTGGACAGCATCACCTTCCACTGCAAGTGCTGTAGCGAGGGCTCGATCGAGACCGACCGGACGACGGTGGCCGGAACGCGGGACGTGCTGCTGGCGGCGCCGGACGAGCCGTCGGCGCGCGCGGTGCTCGACGCATGGGCCGACGGCGGCGCGGGGCGCGCCTGGCATGCGATCCATGCGAAGGCCGACAGCGGGGGCGAGTAGAAGCCGCAGATCTCAGGCGGGGAGTGCGCCGCCGCTCCGACCAGTGTGTACCAGGGTGTACCAGTGTGCCCGGCGCCCCGGCCGCGACCGCCGTGCCGCGAGCAAGCCGTGCCACAGCAAGCCATACCGCGGCCTGGTCACACCTGAAACCCGCTGGCGCTCCCTACCCGCCGATGTGAGAGCATGCCAGGCGTAGGCGACGCCTGCCCCGGACGCGGCTAGAGGATTCGTTCGGCCGTTTCGACAAGGAAGTCAGAACTCCCTTGGGCTATCTCGCTTTGCTCCGCCTCCCGTTCATCACGCGGCTCCTCGCCGGGTCGCTCGTCGGCCGGCTGCCCGGCGGCATGTCGATCCTGATGATCCCGCTCGCGCTGCGCCGCTCCGGCCTGGACTACGGCTTCGTCGGCCTGGCCTCCGGGGCGCTGGCGGTCTCCGCCGCGGTCGGGGGACCGGTGCTGGGGCGGCTCGTGGACCGGGTCGGGCAGGTCACGGTGCTGGTCCCGGCGGCCGCGGCCTCCGGGCTCGGGTTCGTGATCCTCGCGTCGGCGCCCGGCGACCGGGCCGCGGTGCTGGTGGGCGTCGTCCTCGCCGGGGCCGCCGCGCCGCCGCTGGAGCCGTGCATCCGCATCCTGTGGCCCTCGCTGGTGCCGACCGACCGGCTGCCGTCGGCGTACGCGCTGGACTCGGCCGCCCAGGAGCTGATCTTCGTGTCCGGGCCGCTGGTGGTGGCCGGGTGCGTGGCGTGGGCCTCGCCGGCGGCGGCGCTGTGGCTCGGAGCCGGGCTGGGGGCGGTCGGCGTGCTGGTGGTGGCCACGGCGCGGCCGGTGCGGCACTGGCGCCCGGAGCCGCGCGAGGCGCACTGGCTCGGGCCGCTGCGCAGTCCCGGGCTGGTGGTGCTGCTGACGTCGCTGATCGGGCTCGGCGTCGCGATCGGCACGCTGAACGTGTTCCTGGTCGACTACGCCGAGCACCACCCGTTCCCCGGCGGCGCCGGCAGCATGATGGCGATCAACGCCTTCGGCTCGCTGCTCGGGGCGCTGGCCTACGGCGCGCGCCGGTGGCGCGGCTCGGGTCCGAACCAGCTGCTGGCGCTGCGGCTCGGGCTCGGGCTGTCGTACGCGCTGCTGCTGTTCGTGCCCGCGCCGCCGCTGATGGTGGCGGTCATGGTGGCGTCCGGACTGTGCTTCGCGCCGTCGCTGACGGTGCTGTTCATGCTCACCGGGGAGCTGGCGCCGGCCGGGACCGCCACCGAGGCGTTCGCGTGGCTGATCACGCTGTTCAGCGTGGGGGCGGCGACCGGCTCGGCGATCACCGGGTTCGTGGTGGACCACGCGGGACTGGGCACGGCGGCGGTGACGGCGGTGGCCGGCGTGGGCGCCGCGGTGCTGATCCAGCTGGCCGGACGCCGGTTCCTGGCCGAGGACCGGACGCTGCCTGCGGCCATGCTCGGCCAGATCGAGGAGGCCCTGCGGCTGGGCGGCGTTTCGGACGAGTGAGCCGGCCGCGGGCTCAGGTGTGGCCTGGCGCTGGCCGGATCGCTGGCGACTCCAGCGCTTTAGTTCTTTAGTCCCGCCGGGCCCTTGTGCGGGGGTTGATCTCGGTCCAGGGTGTCAGCCATGTGGAGACCCCTCGCTCTAGCCGCTGCCGCGGCGATGTTCGTGGCCGGGACGCTCGCGGGTACCGCCGCGGCGGCCGGTCCGACGGTTGAGATCAACTATCAGGATCCGGTGACGGCGCTGCCGTCGATCGCGCGGCCGGCGACGCACAGCTGTGTCGTGACGGCGATGCGGCACGACTTCGCGAACAGTTACGGGCAGCCGTTCGTCGGGACGCTGACCCCGCCGAAGGACTGTCCGGGGCCGTGGTCGAAGGTGGTGCTGGACTGGTCGGGGAGTGTGGCCGGGCGGCAGTACGACCGGTTGGCCGGGGTGTGGATCGGCGGGGCGGAGGTGTTCCGCACGAGTACGCCGGAGCCGGATCCGGCGGGGATCAGCTGGCACGTCGACCAGGACCTGTCGGCCTACACACCGTTGCTGCGGACGCCTCAGCCGCTGGTCGTCGACCTCGGGAACATCGTCAACGGTACGTACACCGGCATCTACCACATGACGATGACCGTGACGTACTACCAGGCCGACGAACACAACCCGGAGGCGGCGCACAGCGACGTGGTGGTGCCGGTGTCGCAGAGCACGTCGGCGCCGGGCTGGTGGGGCCTGACCGACGGGCAGACGGCCGGTGCCAGCGTGACGCTGCCGCGCAACACCGTCGACGCGCGGATGCAGGTGTACGCGCGGGGCGGCGGGTGCGAGGAGTTCTGGTACTCGAACGTGCCGGACTCCTACGCCGCGGCGCATCCAGACTACGGGTTGTGCGCCGGTGGGACGTACCGCGAGGTCGGGGTGCTGGTCGACGGCAAACCCGCCGGGACCGCGCAGCCGTTCCCGGTGATCTACACCGGCGGTATCAGCCCTCTCATGTGGCGGCCGATCCCGAGCGTCGACGCCTTCCGGACGCAGCCCTACGAGATCGACCTGACGCCGTTCGCCGGTGTCCTGGCCGACGGCGCGCCGCATACCGTGACGCTGGTGCCGCCGTCCGGGATCACCGACACGTGGCTGATGGACGGCAGTCTGTTCGTGGACACCGACCGCGGTTCGGCGCAGACGTCCGGCGCCGTCACCGAGGACACGGTCACGCCGTCCCCGGCGGTCGCCTACAACGTCGCCGCGCAGGCCGACGGCAGCGACCTGATCACCGCCTCGCTCAGCCGGGACTGGGCGGTCGCGGGCTACGTCGACACCTCGCACGGCCGCGTCTACACCCGCGTGGTGCGCCACAGCGACTACTCGAACTCCGACGACGTCGCCTCGGCCGGCACGGTGCAGACCACCTCGCAGCGTGACGCGGGCTGGACCGAGACCACCACGACCGACGGGCCGGGCCTCGGGCACCGCCAGGTGCGGCACGACAGCTGGTCCTACCCGATCGACGCGAAGAGCACCTTCGTGCCCGGCGCGACGTCGGACTCGTACACGGTCACCGGGCAGGTGAGCGTGGCGCGGCACCTGGCCACGACGCGGGCCGACCACGGCGACGCCTTCAAGGCCCTGTCCAGGGTCGACGACGCGGTGCGGGCGTGGGGAACTCTGGAGCGGGACGCCGGAGTTGTCGTGGCGGCGGACGGCTCCGACTCGGAGCGGTACGTCGGCGTCGACGGGGGGAGGTGCTACGGGCACTTCATCGCCGCCGACCACGGTTACGTGACTCAAGACCTGACGACGGGATGCCGATGATTCTCGAGATCCGCACTTACCGCCTGCGCCCCGGCACGCGCGAGGAGTTCCTGCGCGCGATGGCCGAGGAAACGATCCCCCTGCTGCTGAAGGCGGGCATCGACGTGGTGGCGGCCGGGCCGTCGCTGTACGCCGAGGACGGGAACGAGGAGGCGGTGCTGATGCGGGCCTTCGCCTCGCTGGACCAGCTGGCCGAGCAGGAGGACGCGTTCTACGCCTCCGACGCGTGGCTGAACGGGCCGCGGGAGGCGATCGTGGGGCCGATCGAGCAGTACCACTCGATCGCGCTGGACGTGCCGGTCGCGGTGGTCGAGGGGCTCCGGAAGCCCTTCTAAGCTACCGATGGGTAACATGTCAGGGGCGGCCCTCAGGGCCGCCCCTGAACCTTCCTTCGGCACAACAAGGAGACGACCATGGTCTTCTCGGTCCCGGTCACCGTCCGCGGCTACGAACTCGACACCCAGGGCCACCTCAACCAGGCCGTCTACCTCCAGTACTCGGAGCACGCCCGCTGGGAGCTGCTGCGGGCGGCCGGCATCCAGCAGAACGAGCTGGTCGCGAGCGGCATCGGCCCGGTGGTGCTGGAAGTGAACATCAAGTACTTCCGCGAGCTGCGCGGCGGCGATGAAGTCGACGTCACCTGCGAGCCCGGCTGGAGCCAGGGCAAGGTGTTCCAGTTCAAGCAGCAGATCATCAAGAAGGACGGCACGGTCTGCGCCGAGATCGTGCTGGTCGGCGGCGTGCTCGACCTGAAGGCGCGCAAGCTGGTGCCGGACCCGGCCGCGGCGCTGGCGGCGGTCGCGACCGACCCGGCGGCGCTGGGGCTCTGACGGGTCCGCTGCCTGCCCGGAGGGCGTCGGCGAGTTCGTGCCCACCGCGCACGAGGCCGAGCTCGCCCTGCCGGGCGCTCCGGACTGGTCGCCGCGGCGATGAGGTTCTGATCCGACGTCCTCGTGTCGCTGAGCGGACCACCCGCCTCCGAACCCTCGCCGACCAGCGCGGGAACCCGACAGTTCCGAGGTCGTACCTTCACTAGATCGGTTGATCGGGGCGGCTGGAGCGTTTCGCCCGGCGAGCACTCGTCGTTTCTCCGGACGAGCGGCACGTGATCGGTGCCGCCGCTACACAGGAGGAACTACCAGTGCTGAACACCAAGAAGATCGCCGCGCTCGTCGCGACCACCGGTGGTCTGGTGATGGCCGGGGCCGGTATGGCCAGTGCCGATTCGACCGCCCACGGCTCCGCGCAGGACTCTCCCGGGGTGGTGTCGGGCAACAACGTGCAGATCCCGGTGCACATCCCGCTGAACGTCTGCGGCGACACCGTGAACATCATCGGCATCCTGGACCAGGCTCTCGGCAACCACTGCGAGAACGAGGACTGACGCCCGGCGCGGCCGCGCTTCCGGGGCGGTTCCGAGGATCCCTGGCGGGTTCTCGGGGCCGCCCCCTTCTTCCCGGCTTTCACTCGTACGAACGATTCCGGGTTTGGGCGGAAAAACCTCCCGCCGGAGCCCTCGTTAGCCGGATAGGTCAATCGGCTCGTCTGACAAATCGACAGGCGGAACAAGGCAGGGGCTTTCATGCAATCGCAAGTGAAGCGGCGGATCGCGTTCGGGCTCACCACCGGCGGGCTGCTCGCCGGCGGCGGACTCGGGTTCGCGCACGCCGACGCGGCCGGCCCGGGCTCCGGGGCCTCCGGCACCGCCGGCGGCTCGCCCGGGATCCTCTCGGGCAACAGCGTCCAGATCCCGGTCGACATCCCGATCAACGTCTGCGGCGTGACGGCGAACGTGGTGGGCCTGCTGAACCCGGCCGCCCACAACGGGTGCTCGAACACCGGCGGCGCTCCCGCCGACGCCGGCTCCACCGCGGCCGGCGGCACGACCGCCACCGGCGGCGCGCACGGCTCCCCGGGCATCCTGTCCGGCAACAACGTGCAGGTCCCGGTCGACATCCCGGTCAACGCGTGCGGCGACAGCGTCGACGTCGTCGGCGTCGGGAACACGGCCGCGCACAACCATTGCGCCAACCACGGCGGCGCCACCGCGACCGGCGGCTCGGGGACCGGGAGCGCCGGCGGCTCGCCCGGCATCCTGTCCGGGAACAACGTGCAGGTCCCCGTGCACATCCCGGTCAACGTCTGCGGCGACACGGTCGACGTCGTCGGCGTCGGCAACACCGCCGCGCACAACCACTGCGCCAACCACGGCGGCGCCGTGGCGATCGGCGGCTCGGGCCAGGGCACCACCGCGGGCGGCTCGCCGGGGATCCTGTCCGGCAACAGCATCCAGATCCCGATCGACATCCCGGTCAACGTCTGCGGGGACAGCGTCGACGTGGTCGGCGTCGGCGACTCGGCGCTGCACAACGGGTGCGCGAACCACGGCGGCGCCGTCGCCGCGCCGCCCCCGTCGACGCCGCCCACCACCCCGCCTCCCGGCCCGAACTGGCCCGGCGGCACCAAGCCGCGCATCCCCGGCGGCGAGACCCCCGGCAGCCTCGGCAGCCAGACGCCGCCGCCCGGTGCGACCGGCGCGCTGGCCCACACCGGCGCGGACGGGCTGATGCTGGCCCCGGTCGGTGCGGCGCTGATCGGCGGCGGCGCGTTCCTGTACCGCAAGTTCAAGCCGGAGAGCTCTCACTGAGCTCTCCCCGGCCGGGGCGTGGATCCGAACCTTCGGTCCACGCCCCGGCGTCGTCATGTCCGGATCCACGTCCACTCGTCTCACTCTCGCCAGGCGTATTTCATCGCTTCCTCAGAGAATGACCACACAGTCGTGGGCATACAGAAGAGCGGGACACCGACAGGAGAGCGCATTGAGGACCGGCTGGATCGAGCTCGCCGCCATCCCGGCTGCGTTGCTGGTCGTGTATCTCCTGCGCACGAACGGCTGGGCCAGCGACCACGCCCGCAGGGCCTGGGCCTGGCTCAAGGAATGGGCCCGGCTGGCCCCGTTCACCACCGTGCTGTGGCTGCTGGTCGCGGTGCACGCCTGGATGCTCATCGGCCTGTCGCCCCGGCTGCGCGACGCCGTGCTGCTCACCCACTCCACGACGCTGGCCCACCTCAAGCACGAGCCGCTGACCGTGCTGTTCGGCTCGGCGATCTGGACCGACGTCGACGAGCTGCTGTTCATGACCTTCACCGCGGTGATCTACCTGGCGCCGCTGGAGCGCTGGCTCGGCACCTGGCGCACGGTGCTGGCGTTCCTGGCCGGGCACATCGGGGCCACCGTGCTGATCGCGCTGTGGATCGAGGAGACGGTGCTGATCACCCCGGAGCAGGACCGGGTCTACGCGCGCACCATCGACGTCGGCATCAGCTACGGCGCCTACTGCTGCGCGGCGCTGCTGGCCTACCGGCTGCGCTGGCCGTTCCGGCTCTCGGTGTGGGCGCTGCTGCTGGCCTACCTGCTGTACCAGGCCTCGCTCACCGACTTCGACGCCGCGGTCGACTACACCTCGCTGGGACACCTGGTCGCCTTCGCCATCGGCCTACTGCTGTACCCGCTGACCAGGACCGACCGGGCCCGGCGGCACCGCCTCGATCCGTGGATCAAGATCCCGGCCGCGACCTCGGCGTTTTCCGGGGCCGGGGACTCAGCCGATAATGAGACCACGAGCCTGGCGCGGTGACCCCGCAGAGCCCGGCGCGCGACAACGACGTCCGCCCCTGAACCGCGAGGGATGCGCCATGCCCGCCGCCGACTTCACGACCGACCCGACCAGCGCGCCCACCGGCGCGCCGACCTCCGCCGACGACGCCGTCGGCACCGCAGTCCGCACCACCGCCGACACCTCCGACACCGCCGACACCGCAGCCCTCGACGAGATCCAGCGCCGGGTCCTGTGGCTGGCCACCCGGATCGTCGACGCCGCCAACCACGACCGCGCCACCGGCGACGGCGTCAAGGTCGGCGGCCACCAGGCCTCCTCGGCCTCGCTGGTCACCGCGATGACCGCGCTCTACTTCAGCCACCTGGGCCCGGACGACAAGGTGTCGGTCAAGCCGCACGCCTCGCCGGTGTTCCACGCCATCCAGTACCTGCTCGGCGAACTGGACCGCTCCTACCTCACCCAGCTGCGCGCCTTCGGCGGCCTGCAGTCCTACCCGAGCCGCACCAAGGACCCCGACCGCGTCGACTTCTCCACCGGCTCGGTGGGCCTGGGCCCGGCCGCGCCCCTGTTCGCCGCCGCCGCGCGCCGGTACGTCGACGCCCACTTCGGCGCCCGGCCCCGCTCCCGCTTCGTCGCGCTGCTCGGCGACGCCGAACTGGATGAGGGCAACGTCTGGGAGGCCATCGCCGACCCGGCGTGCACCGGCCTCGGCGAGGTCATGTGGATCGTCGACTTCAACCGCCAGTCCCTGGACCGCGTGGTGCCCGGGATCCGCGAGGGCCAGCTGCGGCTGCAGTTCGAGGCCGCCGGCTGGCACGTCGTCGAGGTCAAGTACGGCCGCCGGCTGCAGGCGGTGTTCGCCCGGCCCGGAGGCGCGGCGCTGAAGGCGTGGATCGACGGCATGTCGAACGAGCGTTACCAGTCGCTGTTCGGCCTCGGCGGCGCCGAGCTGCGCACCCGGTTCCTGGAGGGCGCCCCGGCCGAGGTCGGCTCGGTGCTGGCGGTGGTCCCGGACGACGACCTCGGCGCGCTGCTCACCGACCTCGGCGGCCACGACCTGGAGGCGATGCTGGCCGCCTACGCCGAGTGCGACCGCGTGGCCGACCGGCCGTCGGTGGTGTTCGCGTACACCGTCAAGGGCTGGGGCCTGCCGATCGCCGGCAACCCGCGCAACCACTCGGCGCTGCTGAGCACCGAGCAGATCGCCGAACTGCGGGCCGCGCACGGCCTGACCGAGGCCGGCGAGTGGGACCGGATCGACCCGGACACCGCCGCCGGCCGCCTGGTGGCCGCGCGCGCCGCGGTCCTGAAGCGGCCGCAGCCCACCGCGCACGCGCCGATCCCGGTGCCGGCCCAGGTCGAGACCCGCTCCCCGAACAAGGCGACCTCCACCCAGGAGGCGTTCGGGCGCCTGGTGTCCGGGCTGGCGCGCACCCCGGAGGTGGCGCGGCACCTGGTGACCACCGCCCCGGACGTGGCGACCTCGACGAACCTGGCCGGGTTCATCAACAAGTTCGGCGTGTTCGCCCCGCAGGAGGTGCAGAACTACACCGCCGCCGACTCCCCGGTGCGCTGGAACGAGTCCCCGTCCGGCCAGCACATCGAGCTCGGCATCTCCGAGATGAACCTGTTCCTGCTGCTCGGCCAGCTCGGCCTGACCTGGGACCTTTCGGACCAGCCGCTGCTGCCGATCGGGACGGTGTACGACCCCTTCGTCTGCCGCGGGCTGGACGCCTTCATCTACGGCACCTACTCCGGCGCCCGGTTCCTGATCGCCGGCACGCCCTCCGGCGTCACGCTGGCTCCCGAGGGCGGCGCGCACCAGTCGACGATCACCGCCTCGATCGGCCTGGAGCTGCCGAACGTGGTGTTCTCCGAGCCCGCGTACACCCGGACCCTGGACTGGGTGCTCTGCGACGCGCTGGCGCGGATGGGGCGCGGGGAGGCCGGATCGTCGGCGTACCTGCGGCTGACCACGCGGCCGCTGGACCAGGCGCCGTTCGAGGCGGCGCTGGCCCGCGTGGGGGAGGAGCGGCTGCGCGAGCAGGTGCTGGCCGGCGGCTACCGGCTGCACGTCGCCTCCGAGCTGGAGAACGCCGGGGCGCCGGTGGTGCACCTGGCCGCCTCCGGGGCCGTGATGCCGGAGGTGCTCGCCGCCGCCGCGGAGCTGGCCGACGAGGGCGTGGCCGCGCACGTGGTCGACGTGACCTCGCTGGACCGGCTCTACACCGGGTGGCGGCGCGCGCTGCAGCAGGACTACCGCAGCGCCTCCGGGCCGCGGCGGCCCTCGATCCTCAAGGAGCTGTTCCCGGGGCGCGCGCCGATCGTGACGGTGCACGACGCGGCCTCGCACGCGATGGCCTGGCTGGGGTCGGCGGTCGGGGTGCCGGCGGTGCCGCTGGGCGTGGACTCCTTCGGGCAGTCCGGCACGGTCGCGGACCTGTACGCGCAGCACGACCTGGTGCCGGGGGCGATCGTCAACGCGGCGCTGGCGGCTCTGGCTTTGTAGCGTCCCGGGCCCAATAATCTGACGAAGCGTCAGATTGGGGGGCGGGATGTTCCGGACCGGGCCGGCGGTGGCCGAGGCGGAGTGGCAGCTGCGGCTGGAGGTCGGCGACGACGGCGTCGCCACCCTGGTCCTGGACCGTCCGGAGAAACTCAACGCCTGGAGCTGGGAGGCCTCGCGCCAGCTGGCCCGGCTGGCACCCCGGATCCGTTTCGACGAACGGATCCGGGTGCTGGTCGTGCGGGGGACCGGTCGGGCCTTCTGCGCGGGCGTGGACCTCGGGCTGCCCGAGGACCGGATCACCGGCCGGTCGGCCGCGGAGCGGGCGCGCAACTTCGCCGAGGGGCTGCGCTGGGTGCACGAGCAGTTCCGCGCCTTCGCCGCGCTGCCGCAGCCGATCATCGCCGCGGTCCACGGCTACTGCCTGGGTTTCGGCTTCGAGCTGGCGCTGATGTGCGACCTGCGGGTGGCCTCGGCCGACGCGGTGTTCGCGCTGCCGGAGGCGCAGATCGGGATGGCGGTCGACGCCGGCGGCGAGATGCGCCTGGCCCGCGACGCCGGCAGCGGCTGGGCGAAGCTGCTGGCGCTGACCGGCCGCCGCATCGACGCGGCGACGGCGGCGCGGATCGGCGTGGTGCAGGAGGTGACGCCGCCGGAGGAACTGCTGCCGACCGCCTACGCGCTGGCCGCCGAGATCGCGGCGAACGCCCCGTTGGCGGTGCAGGCGATCAAACGGTCCGTGGACGCCTTCGCCGACCGTGGCCTGACCGAGGCGATGAACCAGGCGGCCCTGTTCGCCGCGACGACGTTCATCTCCGAGGACGCGCCGCTCGGCTACGCGGCGAAGGCGGAACGCCGCGCGGCGGAGTTCGAGGGCAAGTGAGGAACCGCCGCCGGCTCCCTCGACGTCCTCCCGGCATGACCGCCAAAACCGTCATCGCCTTCCACGCCCACCCCGACGACGAAGTCCTCGTCACCGGCGGCACCCTCGCCCGCCTCGCCGCGGAGGGCCATCGCACCGTCGTCGTCGTGGCCTGCGACGGAGTGATGGGCGACGCGCGCGAACCCGGGGGGACGGTACGGCTGGACGAGCTGCGGGCCAGCGCCGGGGTCCTCGGCGTCGCACGCGTCGTGCACCTCGGCTACGCCGACAGCGGCCACGGCCCGCTGCTCTTCCCCGACCCGCCGGACCGCGTGCGCTTCGTCCGGGCGCCGCTGGAGGAAGCCGCCGGGCGCCTCGCCGCCGTCATCCGCGAAGAGGACGCCGACCTGCTGCTCAGCTACGACCCCAACGGCGGCTACGGCCACCGCGACCACATCCGCGTCCACGAGGTCGGGGCGCGCGCCGCCGAGCTGACCGGGGTGCGGGTGCTGGAGGCGACCGTGCCGCGGGAGCCGGCCGTGCGGCTGGGGAAGGCGCTGCAAGCCGTCGGGGTCCTGCGACGCTACGATTTCTCCGATTCCTCATGGTTCGGCAGCCCGCGCGCCAGCATCACCCATCGTGTCGACGTCCGCCGCTACGCCGCCGCCAAGCGGACCGCGCTCGCGCGGCACCAGACCCAGATGGGCGGCCGCCGCGGCAGCCGGCTGCACCGCATCATGATCAGCCTGCCCGTGCCGCTCTACGCCGCGCTCGCCGGCCGCGAGTGGTTCGTCGAGCGCGCCGTGCGTCCCGGCCGCCAGGAGCAACCGCCCGAGTAGAGGAGTAGCCATGCCCCCCGGCCTGCCCGAACCCCCGCCGCCCGGCACCCCGATGCTCCCGCCGGGCACGTTCGCCGGCGTCACCGTCCTCGTCACCGGCGGCACCACCGGGCTGGGCCGGGCGATGGCGGCCGAGTTCGCCCGCTTCGCCGTCGCCGTCGGCGTCGCCGGCCGCGGCCCCGGCCACCGCGACCGCGGCGTCCAGGCGGTGCGGGACGCCGGGGGCGAGGCGGTCGGCGTGGCCTGCGACGTCCGCGACGCCGACGCGGTCCGGGACGCGTTCGACGCCGTCGAGCGCGTCCTCGGCCCGGTCGGCGTGCTGGTCAACAACGCCGCCGCCAACTTCCCGGTGGCCGCCGCCGACCTGTCGCCCAACGGCTGGCGCGCGGTGACCGACATCGTCCTGGACGGCACCTTCCTGTGCTCGCGCGAACTGCACCGGCGCTGTACCGCCCGCCGCGCGCCCGGCGCGATCCTGAACATCCTCGCCACCCAGGCCATCACCGGGGGTCCCGGCATGGCGCACGCCGCCGCGGCCAAGGCCGGGGTCGGCAACCTCACCAAATCGCTGGCCGTCGAGTGGGCGCCGGACGGCGTCCGCGTGAACGCCCTGGCCCCCGGCCTGTTCCCGCACGAGGAGATGCGCACCGACCTCAAGGCCCTGCGTACCGACGCCTCGGAGGACGCCCGCCGTCAGCCCGCGCTGCGCACCGGCCGCCGCCACGAGATCGGGTGGGCCGCGACCTACCTGTGTTCGCCGTTCGCCGCGTTCCTCACCGGCCACACCCTGATCGTCGACGGCGGCAACCACCTGCGGCGCGACTTCGTGATGCCGCCGGTGACGCCGATCCGGGAGCAGCTGCCGCCGCGCGAGTGGTCATGAGGTGCTGGGCGCGCGCTCCGGCGGCGCCGCGGATAGGTTGCCGGTGTGGAACCCCCGAGCGAACTGGCCCCGGCCGCCACCACCCTCGCCGCCCTCGACCGCGTCCTGACCGGCTGCCGCGCCTGCCCACGCCTCGTGGCCTGGCGTGAGGAGGTCGCGACGGTGAAGCGGAAGTCGTTCGCCGACCAGACCTACTGGGCCCGTCCCGTCCCCGGCTTCGGCGCGGCCGACGCCGCCGTCCTCATCGTCGGCCTCGCCCCGGCCGCCCACGGCGGCAACCGCACCGGCCGCATGTTCACCGGCGACCGCTCCGGCGACATCCTGGTCGCCGCCCTCCACGACCTCGGCCTGGCGAACCAGGCCACGTCGACCGCCGCCGACGACGGCCTCGAACTGCGCGGCGTCCGCTTCACCGCGCCGGTCCACTGCGCGCCGCCGGACAACAAACCCACCCCGGCCGAACGCGACACCTGCCGCCCCTGGCTGGTCCGCGAACTCCAGCTGACCCGCCCCACGGTCCGCTCGCTGGTGGTCCTCGGCGCGTTCGGCTGGCAGGCCCTCTTCCCGGCTGTCGCCGCCTCCGGCTGCTGGACCGTGCCGAAGCCCCGGCCGGCCTTCGGCCACGGGGCGCGCGCCGTGCTGGCGGCCGCCGACGGCGGACCGGACCTGACCGTCTTCGGCTGCTACCACGTCAGCCAGCAGAACACCTTCACCGGCAAGCTGACACCGGCCATGCTCCGAGACGTCCTCGGCGCCGCGGCGGTCGAGGCGGGCCTGTGACCTGACGGCTCAACCGGAGGCCAGAGCGAGGACGAGCACCGCGATCAGCACGATGAGCACGACGACGGCGGCGAGCTGCCACGGCGATCGCGAAGGGCTCGGCGCAGGCGAGCGCAGATCGCCCAGACCGCCCGGACCAGCGCGTCGGCCACGGGGCGCGGCGACGCCTTCCGCGGGAGGCCGCGGCGGGGGCGCGAAATGCCGCTCGGTGCGGTCCCGGCGAACGAAATCGGACAGGTCGACCGGAGCCGGCTCACCCTGAGCCAGTCTCGGGGCCAGAACCGGCCGGGCGTTCCGGTCGTCGGCGAGCCAGAAGGCGCGGAACGTCTTCTTGGTGATCTTCAGCGCGTCGTCGAGCAGCCGGCGGTCGACCCCTTCGGGACTGCCCGCGATCATGACCCCTTCGGTGACCTCGACCCTGCGCGAACTCTCGTCCCGCAGATCGCCGCCCTGGCGGCCGATCAGGTCGGCGGTGGCGATCGTCCGCCTGAAGAAGAGTGTGTATTCGGTCCCGGAATCCTCGAACCGGGACCGGCTGAGGCCGTCGGCGGAGGCGCTCTCCGGCGAGCCGTCCGGCCGCGCGACGGTCGGCTGCAGGTCGACGTGCCGCCCGGTCGAGACGAGGAACTCCGGGGCGAGGATCACGCGCTGACCCACGGTGCGTCCCCGGGCGATGAGGAAGGGCCACGCGTCGGCGGGCGGCGGAGCGGCGGCCATCTCACACCTCCAGGGGTCAGGCGTCCAGCATGGAACCAGGCTGCTCCTGTTCGAAGTCCTGCAGCTTCCGTCTAAGGGTACGCATCACGTAGTACAGCGCGGCTTCCGGGCTGGTGACGCCGTGGACGTCCCGGGCCTTGACCCGGCGCACGCCGCGGCGCACCGCCCGGCCGGTCTTCACGGCCGGCTTGCCCAGCACCTTCACCACCTCCTGCCCGCTGTCCGCGACGAACGCGGCGATCTGGTGGAGGCTGACGGTGATGCCGCTCGGGCCGATCCTGGCGTCGAAGCCGTGGGGTCCGTCCAACTGCCTCTGGGCGAGCAGGCCGGCGCGCTCGACGTCGGCTCCGACCGCCCCGGCCGCGGCGCCGATCTCCTCGTCGTCCTCCCGCGTGCCGCGGAGCCGCCGGACCGCCAGGTCGCAGATGTCGTGGACGGCCGCGGCCAAGGGGGTCTCGACGTTCCGCTGCGTGGCGCGGCCGGCGGCGTTCTTGGTGATCGTCCAGTCGTCCCGCAGGACGGCCAGCCCGCCCACCGCGGTGACCGGGACCAGCCGGATCGTGCCTTGTGGACGGCGGATCAGGCGGCCGTGGCCGGTCCGGGACTCGACGAGTTTGCGGAACCCGGCGGCGTCGGAGCCGAGCAGCTTGTTCCGCACCGAGGCGAGCGTGAAGTCGCGGCTCTCCAGCAGATCCCATTTCGTGATGATGAAGTGCAGGGGGATGTCGGTGCCCTCCATGAAGGCCACGATCGGCCGCACCTGGTCCTCCATGAACGAGGCGCCGAGCGGGTGGTCCAGCATGAACTGCAGGAGCTTGAGGCCGTCGATGATGCCCAGCAGCGCGTGCGCCTCCCGGACGCGCTGCTTGAACGGGTCGAGCACCTCGGCGGACTGCTGGTCGCCGTCGGGGATCCATTCCCCCGCGTAGTCCACATAGGAGACGTTCATCGGACGAAAGGTGTGCCGCTTCAGCTTGCCGAACACCGACTGCTGAGTCCACGACACCCGTAGGGCGAACTCGAACTCGCGCATCCGCTCGCCGGAGTGCGTGCCGATCGGCCACTCGTCGGTGGGCTCCACCGCCTGGTTGTAGGTCCGGGTGAGCAGCGACCGCTTCTCGGGCTCCGCCACCGTCGCGGTGATCCAGCGTCCGAGCGCCTCGGAGTCGGCGCCGAGCACGTGGTGGAGCGCCGAGAGGTAGACGGTCTTCCCGGAGCCCGGCGAGCCGAGTGCGACGATGTGGTACGTGTCGGCGCCGGTCACAGTGTCCCCCTGATCCCGATCCGAGTCTGGGCGCTGCGATGCTATCGGACGAAAACGGGCGGCGGGCACGCTTTCCAGCGAAGGCACGGTGTCTCTGCCGCGGGAAGAGGTCGTGGAGAAGTCGACCAGGTTCACACCGGTGTGAGGATCCACTGCTGGCTGCTGCTTCCGGTGTCGGTCTGCTGCACGATGGCGGCGCCGTCGGCGGTGCTGTCGCCGGTGACGCCCATGACCTTGCCGCTCAGCATGTTGACGAGCTTCACGTAGCCGCTGTCCGTCGCGACCGGTTTCCACTGCTGGTTGGTGCCGCCGTTGGCGGGCCACTGGATGATCGGGTTGCCGTCGGCCGTCGAGACGTTCGCGTCGTCGGCGAGCAGGCCGGACAGGACGTTGGTGAGGGTGGTGACGCCGTTGCCGAGGTCGGTGAGGCGCCATTGCTGGTTGGTGCCGCCGTTGGCGGTCCACTGGATGAGCTGGTTGCCCGGCGTGGTGGAGGCGTTGGCGTCGTCCAGGACCTTGCCGCTGGCGCGGTTGGTCAGGGTGTAGGCGTTGTTCAGGGTGGCGTGGAAGGGGATCGCCGCGCCGGCGGTCTGGTGCAGGTCCAGGACGAGGACCTCGTTGGTGCCGGTGGTGAGCCAGGTGGCGGGGCAGAACAGCGCGTGCTGCGGGCCGATGCTCCAGTACCGGCCGAGGTGGTGGCCGTTGACCCAGACCAGGCCCTTGGTCCAGCCGGACATGTCCAGGTAGGTGTCGCCGACGCTGGTGAGCGTGAAGGCGGCGCGGAAGAACAGGCCGGGGCGGCTCGCGTCGGTGATCGTGGTCCTGAGCCCGGCGACGTAGCTCTCGTCGACCGGCAGCGCGTAGGTCTGCCAGTTCTGCAAAGTGGTGCCGCCGAGGGTGACCTGCTGCGTGATGCCCTTGCGATCGACCAGGCCGTGGCCGAAGTTGGTGCGGCCCATCCCCTCGACGAGGATGTCGAGGGTTCCGCCGCCGGTCGGCAGGGTCAAGGAGCTGCCGGTGGTGACCTTCAGCGGTGTCGCGTAGGAGGAGGAGACGCTCGGTCGTGAGTATCCGCCCTGGTATTTGCCGCCCAGGAACACGGTGGCGTAGTCGTGGACTGAGGTGACGACGAGTGCCCCGCTTCCGGTCACGCTCTTGCGGTATAGCATGAAGCCGCTGTTCTGGCCGTACATCTCCATCGGCTGTGGGTTCACCGTCTGGGACGAAGGCAGTGGCGCGGGCAGGTTGTCCCACAGGGAGGCGTACACCGTCGGGGTCGGCGCCTGGGAGCCGGTCAAGGTGAGCGTGGGTTTCGGCGCGGGTATCGCGGGGAGCGCGCCGACGTAGCCGGCCAGCAGGTTGCGATAGGTGGTGTAGGCGGCGGTGGGCCTTCCCTGTTCGGTGATCGGCGCCGAGTAGTCGTAGCTGGTGACGTCCGCCTGGTAGCCGCTGCCGTCGTTGTTGGCGTTGGCGCCGGCCCAGTATCCGAAGCTGGTGCCGCCGTGGACCATGTAGAGGTTGAAGGAGTCCTTGGCGTTCATCAGGCCGGTCAGGGTGCCGGACAGGTCGCTCGGCCCGGCCATCGACGACTCGCCCCAGTGGGTGAGCCAGCCCGGGTACACCTCGCCCGCCATCGCGGGCACCTTCGGGAAGGCCGTTCGGCAGCTGCTGATCCCTGAGGCGTCGCCGCCGGACAGGGCGATCGCGCCGCCGCTGACGTTGGTGTGGGTGGACTCCACCTGGGACAGGCCGTCCTCCGTGTAGAAGGGGCCGGTGATGCCGGCGTTGATCCACAACTGCTGGATTTGTGCCATGTAGGTGGCGTCCGAGCCGTAGGAGGCGTACTCGTTCTCGACCTGGACCATCAAGATCGGCCCGCCGTCGGCGATCATCAGAGGCTTGATGACCGGCGCGACGGCGTTGACGTACCGGGTGACGGCGGCCATGTAGTGCGGGTCGGAGCTGGAGTTCACGCGAAGGGCGATGGGGTTGTTGGCCAGCAGGTACGACGGCAGCCCGCCGAGATCCCACTCGCCGCAGACGTACGGGCCCGGGCGCAGCAGCACCCACATACCCTCCTGCTGGCACAGCCCGATGAACTTCGCGAAGTCCCGCCGGTCCGTGGTCAGGTCGAACGTGCCCTGCTTCTCCTCCAGGTAGTTCCACATCAGGTAGATGGAGATGGTGTTCAGGCCCATGGCCTTGGCCATCTGGATGCGGTGCTGCCAGTACTCGACGGGGATCCGCGCCGGATGCATCTCCCCGCTGCGGATCTGGAACGGCTGCCCGTTGAGCAGGAACGCCGATCCGTCGGACGCGAAGGTGAAGCTGTTCGTCGCGGCCGCGCGGGCCGGGGTCATCGGCCACTGGACGGCCAGCGGGGTGATCACGCCGGCGGCCAGGAAGTGGCGACGTCTCATGGGATTCCTTTCGCCTGGACGAACAGAAGGGATCGCATTGGCCCGCAATCGAGCAGTATTGAACAGGATTCGACGATCAGCAACCATCAAGGGCGGGGGAGTGCCCCCCGCGTTCATCCGAGCAGGGTGGCGAGCCGTTTCTCGGCGTGATCGAGCGCCATCCACACAGCGCCGGTGACGACCGCGTTCTCCTGCAATCCGGAGATCCGCATCTCGAAGGGCGCGAGCACCAGCGGTTCCAGGTGCCGTCGCACGGCGTCCAGCAGCAGGTCGCCGCCGTGGGCCAGGCCGCCGCCGACCACCACCACCCCGGGATCGACCAGCAGCAGATGGACGGCCAGTCCGCGGGCGAAGCGGGCCGCGGCCGTCTCGACGACGGGGGGGGCCGCCGGGTCGCCGTCGGCCGCCGCCTGGAACAGGGGCCTGAGGTCCGGGTCGGACCGGAGCGCCGCGGCCAGGGAGGCGTCGCAGGACTCGACCGCCAGCCGGCGGATCGCCTCGGCGCCGGCCAGCCGCTCGAACGCCCCGAGTCCGTCGGCGGCCGGTTCGGGCGTGCGGTCGATCGGGGTGGCCAGGTCGACGAAGCCCAGTTCGCCGGCGGCCGACCCGGCGCCGCGGTGCGGCCTGCCGTCGATCACCAGCCCGGTGCCGATGCGCTCGCCCCAGTGCACGTACAGCAGGGTCGGCGCGGCGTCGCCGGTGCGCTGCTCGGCCAGGACGGCCAGGTTGACGTCGTTGTCGAGCAGGACCGGGCAGTCCAGCCACTCGCGCAGTCCGGCCAGCATCGGCAGGCCGGTCCAGCCGGGGATGCTGGGGGCCAGCACGACCTCGCCGCGGCCGTGGTCGACGACGCCGGGCGTGCCGACGGCGACGGCCCACAGCCCGGAGGCCGGGACACCCGCCCCTCCGGCCAGGTCCGCGAGTTCGGTGCGCAGGATGCGGACGAGGTCCGGGCCGGTGGGGGCGGGCGCGATGGGGACCCTGCGCTCGGCCTGCGGCGCCCCGGCGAGGTCGGCGATGACCAGGGCCATGGTGTGCGGCCCGATGTCGATGCCCGCGACGTGTCCGGCCTCGGCGCGGAAGCGCACGCGGACCGCGGGCCGTCCGGCCTGGTGCGGCTCGACGCCGAGCGAGGCGACGAGGCCGGCGTCGGCGAGGTGGGCCAGGGCCCGGGTGACCGCGGGGCGGGACAGACCGGTCGCCGCCGTCAGGTCAGACACCCTCGCGGTCAGGTCAGGGCTGTCGCGCAGGGCCTGCAGCACTCCGGCGACGTTGATGCGCCTGAGCACATGCGGCCCGGTGGCCGCGGCCTCGGCGGTCATGCGCGCGCAGCCCTCCCCTTTCCGCGACACCTTGACAGGTCTCAGACCTCGACCAAACTATCAAACGGTTCGTTACTAATGACGCACGGCGACCTCTCGCTTGGAGGCACCACATGCGCACATCCCGGCTGCGAAGGAACGCAGCCATCGTTCTCAGTCTGATCCTAGGGGTGCTGACCCCCGGGATCGTTCCAGTCTTCACGTCCTACGCCGCCGCGAATACGACAACGGTCTTCGACACCACTGCGGCGAGGGACAGTCTCCAGCGCCTGCTGCCCGGCCAGGCGGCGCAGTTCACCCTCGTCGCCGCAGCTCAGCACACGGCCGGCGTCGACTGGTACTCCTACTCCGGCACAGCCGGTGCCATCACGGTGCAAGGCACCTCCCCGGCGACCCTGCTGGCCGGCGTCGGCGCCTATCTGCGCAACGTCGCGCACGTCGACATCGAGCTGCAGGGCGACAGCGTCTCGCAGCTTTCCGGCATCCTCCCGGCGGTGGCCACGCCGTTCACCGACACCGCGGTCGTGCCCCACCGGTACGCGCTCAACGACACCGACAACGGCTACTCCGGCGCCTACCGGTCCTTCGCCGACTACCAGCACGAGGTCGACGTACTGGCGCTGCACGGCTTCAACGAGGTCTACGTCACCGTCGGGGCCGAGGAGCCGTACTACGCGGCGTTGCAGCAGTTCGGCTACTCCCAAGCCGATCTCCAGTCCTGGATCCCCGAGCCCGGCCATCAGCCGTGGTGGCTGATGCAGAACCTCTACGGCTTCGGCGGGCCGGTCTCCGCCCAGCTGATCACGGCCCGCGCCGCGGTCGGCAGACAGGTGTGCGACCAGTTGCGCGCGCTGGGCATGACCCCGGTGCTGCCCGGCTACTTCGGCACGGTCCCGGCCGACTTCGCCACCCGCAACCCCGGCACGAACGTCGTGGCCACGGGCTCCTGGGTGGGCTTCACGCGCCCGTCGTGGCTGGACCCGAGCGACCCGGTCTACGCGAAGGTCGCCGCCGCGTACTACGCGGCGCAGAGCACGGCGCTCGGCGCGACCACGATGTTCAAGATGGACCCGCTGCAGGAAGGCGGCAGCGCCGGCGGCATCGACGTCACCAAGGCGGCGACCGCGATCCAGAAGGCGATGCTCGCCGCCCACCCCGGCTCGACCTGGGTCATCCTGGGCTGGCAGAGCAATCCCACGGCGGCGGAGCTCAACGGCGTCGACAAGACCAGGATGCTCATCGTCGACGGACTGTCCGACCGGTACAGCGGCCTCGACCGCGAGTCGACGTGGTCGAACACGCCCTACGCCTTCGGCACGATCCCGGACATGGGCGGCAAGACCACGCTGGGCGCCAACGGTCCGACGTGGGTCTCGCTGTTCAACCAGTGGCTGACCAAGAGCGGCAGCGCGATGAAGGGCATCGCCTACATGCCCGAGGGCACCGGCGGGAACCCGGCCGCTCTGGCGCTGTTCGGCGACCTGGCCTGGTCCGCGACACCGTCCGCCCCGGCCGCGATCGATCAGGGCGCGTGGTTCAAGGCCTACGCCGACGCCCGCTACGGCGGAGCCGACGCCGACGCCGAGGCCGCGTGGAGCCTGTTGAGCCAGGGCCCGTACAGCATGGCGTCCGGGACGTGGGCCGAACCTCAAGACGACCTGTTCACCGCCCAGCCGTCGCTGACCACCGGCTCCGCGGCCAGCTGGTCGCCGACCTCGATGCGATACGACGCCGCGAGCGTGACGGACGCGCTGGCCGATCTGCTGAAGGCGTCCCCGGCCCTGCAAGCGAGCTCCGCCTACCGCTACGACGTGGTCGACCTGGCCCGCCAGGCGCTGGCCAACCGCGCCCGGGTCCTGCTGCCACAGATCGACACCGCCTACACCGGCAAGAACCTGTCCACGTTCCGTAGCCTGGTCGCCGAGTGGAACACCGACGAGGCCGACCTGGACAAGCTCACCGCCACCACCGGCTCCTTCCTGGTCGGCACCTGGCTGGCGAACGTCAGCTCCTGGGGCGCGACCACCGCGGAGAAGAACCAGCTCCAGTACGACGCCCGCTCCCTCATCACCGGCTGGGGCGACACCAGCAGCGAGGCCGAGGCCAACGGGCTGCACGACTACGCCGCCCGCGACTACTCCGGCCTGATCAACGACCTCTACGCCAAACGCTGGTCGGCCTACTTCGCCTCCCTGGACACCGCCCTGTCCACCAACACCACCCCCGCCCCCGTCGACTTCTTCGCCATGGACCAGAACTGGGCCCAGTCGGCCACCACCTACCCGGCCACCCCCACCGGCGACCCGGTGTCCCAGGCGACCGCCGTCCTGAACTCCCTCCCCGCGGCACCGCCGACCGGCCCGATCACCGGCATCGCCGGCAAGTGCGTCGACATCACCAACGGCAACAGCGCCGACGGGACGCCCTTGCAGCTCTACACCTGCAACGGCACCGCCGCGCAGAGCTGGACCGTGGAGCCCGACGGCACGTTGCAGGCCGACGGCAAGTGCATGGACGTCCGCAACGGCGCCACCACCGCCGGGACCGTCGTGCAGTTGTACACGTGCAACGGCACCCCGGCGCAGAGCTGGGCCGCGCAGTCGAACGGGACGTTGAAGAACACCAAGTCGAACCTGTGCCTCGACGCGAGCGGCGGCCGGAGCACCGACGGCACACCGCTGATCATCTGGACCTGCACCGCCAACGCCAACCAGCTCTGGACCCTGCCTCGCTGAGCTGACGGATGCGCCGCGCCACCGGATGGGAGACCTGCGGTGGCGCGGCGCAGCCAGTCCGGTCCAAGACTCGCTCGGCCTGGCCGACGCTACGATGACGGCACGGGAACGGGAGGTGCCGGCCGCATGGCGACCGCGGAAGATGTCCGAGAGATCGCGCTGACCCTTCCGCGCGCCTACGAGGTGTGGGTCCGCGATCGTGTGAAGTTCCGCGTCGGACGCATCGTGTTCCTGTCCCTGTCGCCGGACGAGACTCTCCTGGGGTTCGGGTTCCCGAAGGAGATGCGGGAGGCGCAGGTCGCGGCCGAGCCGCACAAGTTCCTGATGCCGATCGCCTCGGACATGCGTTACAACTGGCTGCGCCTGCGGTTGGCGGAGGTGGAGCGCGACGAGTTGTGGGAGCTGATCGTCGACGCGTGGTGGGGGACCGTGCCGAAGTTCGTGCGCGAGGAGTTCATGGCGAAGGTCGAGCGGGAGCGGTCTTCGTAACATCACCGCACATCGCCTCCGCGTTCGAGATCATCCGGGCGTCACATCCGGCCAAAGGAAGCGCGTGATCGTCCCGGCCGCGAGGTCGACGTGGAGGGCGTCCGGAAAACGGAGACCGGCCCAGAACACGCCGGGGTCCGGCAGGCCGATGCGGGCGGTCAGCCAGACGGTCATCGCCATGCCGTGCGTGGCGACGATCAGCGGTCGTTCCCGAGCGGCGGCGCGGTGGTCGTCGATCGCGTCGCCGAAGCGCTCGGCGACCTCGGAGCGTGGTTCCCACTCGGGGTGGTCGTCGCCGTCGACGTACCGTCGGCGCAGCTCTCGGTACTCGCCCTCCCAGGGCTCGATCCGCCGGATCTCGTCGAACCGCCGATCGCGCACCACCACCCGCCCCGCGGCTTCCAGCGTCTGCCAAGCCTTGGTCTCGGTGCTGGCCACCAGGTAGGCGTCCTTCGGGAAGCTGAGCGCCAGCAGACGTGCCGCCGCTCGTCCGTTCTCGCCCAGCGGCCACTCGCGCGGCTCTGTCCGCGGGCCGAAAGCCGGCATGGCGTGACGGACCAGAATGAGCATCCGGCGATGCTACTGAGGATCGGGATCCCAGTGCCCGACCAGATCCGCGTACAGCGGCGAGGCGGCGAGCATCTGCGCGTGCGTGCCGATCAGGGGACGCGATCCGTCCAGCAGCAGAATGCGGTCCGCGCGCCGGGCGGAGCTGATCCGGTGGGCGATGACGATCACGGTGCCCGGACGGTCGCGGAAGGCCTCCTCGGCGCGCGCCTCGGCAACGGCGTCCAGGTGCGACGTCGCCTCGTCCAGGATGACCAGCCCCGCGGGCGACACGTAGGCCCTGGCCAGCGCGATCTGTTGCTTCTCACCCAGGGACAGCTGCGCGGGGTGGAGCTCGGCATCGAGTCCGCCGAGGCGGGCGAGCAACTCGTCCGCCCCGAGACGCGCCAGTGCGTCCAGCAGGTCCTGGTCCTCGGTCTCCGCCGGGCGGTCGGCGAGATAGCCGAGGTTCTCGCGGAGCGTCCCGGCGAAGACATAAGCGTCCTGGGGGAGGAGAACGCGGGCACGGTACAGATCGGCCACGGATATGCGAGGCAGCGGGCTGTCGCCCAGGACGACCGTGCCTTCGTCCGGGACGGTGGTCCCGGCCAGGATGTCGGCGAGGGTGGACTTCCCGATCCCGGAGGGTCCCACGACGGCCACGTGTTCGCCCGGCGCGACGACCAGACTCAGATCACGCAGGATCGGCTCGGCTCCGGGGCCGTAGGCGAACGTCACGTGCCGGAGTTCCACCGAACTCCGAGCGGGCCGAGCGGCGGCCTCGGCAGCGGGCCGTGACTCCGGCAGACGCGAAGCCTCAGCGAGGCGTTCGGCGGCGATCTCCAGCCGGAGGAACGAGCCGCCCACTCCCTGCACCAGCAGCCGCAACGCCGGTTCCAGCACGCCCACCAGATACATGAGCACGCCGACGATGCCGCCCGGCGTCATCCCCCCTCGCACCAGGGCCGGGGCGGCCAGCAGGACCAGCACGATCGGCACATGGGCGCCCAACGCCACGATCAAGCGCCGCAGCGCGGCGACCCGGGCCAGCGCCCGTGCGGTGGCGGCCTGGGCCCGGACGGCTTCGTGGGCACCCGCCATCCCCGCCTCCAGCGCGCCGCACGCGACGAGATCGCGCATCGCCCCCAGCGTGTCGACCGACACCCGGGCGAGGCGCTCCTCGGCGAGGAACGCGGCCCGCTGACGGCGGATCATGTTCGGCACCAGCAGGACGAACAAGCACAGGGCCAGCACCAGCGGCAGGGCGACGAGCAGCGCGGCGGCCGGGGCCAGGGCGGTGGTGCCGACGATGACGGCGACGGCGGTCACCGCGAACTGCCAGACGATCAGCAGCTGACCGGAGGTCGCGTCGCGTACGGCCTCGACCTGGCGGGTGATCTGGGCGACGGCGACCGCGGAGTTGTCAGGGCCGGGCGTGGCCGGTTCGGCGGCGCGCCGCAGCGTTCCGGTGACGACGCCGCGCAGCAGCCGATCCCGCAAGGGCTCGACGATGTCGGCCAGCGGGGGATACGTCTGCCGGCCCGCCCACGCGCCCAGCAGCGTGGCCGCGGCGAACAGGGCCAGCCAGAACGCGGCCACGGCAGGCCGGTGCGCGAGGAACCCGCGGTCGACCGCACCGGCCAGCGCCTTCCCCGAGAACAGCGCCGGTGCCGCGGCCAACAGCGACCACCAGGACAGCACCAGCACGGGGCGCCGGCTGTATCGCAGGCTCTCGGCGAGCAGGCCGACGCCCGGCCGCCTGGCCGAGGGACGCGTCGGCGCGGGCTGGAGGACACGCGGTCCGGTGCGGGCCGGGACGGAGGTCTCGCGGACGGTCATCGGTGTTCGCCCCCTCATTCCGGCGACGAGCGGAAGACGGCCTGATAATCAGGGTCCCGCCAGAGCTCGGCGTGCGGCGCCAGCGCGCGGATGCGCCCGTCGTGCAGCCAGGCGACCTGGTCGGCGCGGGCCGCGACGGCCGCGCGGTGGGTGACCACGAGCCGGGTCCGGCCGCTCAGCGCCCGGTCCAGGGCCCGGTCGAGGACGGCCTCGGTGACGGTGTCCAGGCTGGAGGTCGCGTCGTCGAGCACGGTGAGCCGGCCGCCGTGGGCGACGGCGCGCGCCAGGCCGACGCGTTGGCGCTCGCCTCCGGAGAACGGCGCTCGGGACGGCGCGGTCCGGTAGCCGTCGGGCAGCCGTCTGATGAAGGCGTCGGCCTGGGCCGCGCATGCCGCTTCGCGGACCCGGTCGTCGGGGATGGGCCACGGCGCCAGGGCGATGGCGTCGCGGAGCGTGTCGCCGGGCAGGGACGGGTCGGCGAACGCGTAGGCGACGGCGGCGCGCAGCTCCTCGGGCCGGATCCGGTCGACGGGGACGCCGTCGAGCAGGACCGCGCCCGCCTGGGGCTCGGTCAGCCGGCCGGCGAGAGCGGCGAGGAGCGACTTGCCCGAGCCCGAGCGGCCGACGAGCGCGACGCAGGAGCCTGCGGGGACGGTGAGGTCGAGCCTGTCCAAGACCGCGGTGTCGCCCCGGGTCACCCGAACCGAGC
The DNA here is from genome assembly GCF_039531675.1 of Catenulispora subtropica. Classification (NCBI taxonomy): domain Bacteria; kingdom Bacillati; phylum Actinomycetota; class Actinomycetes; order Catenulisporales; family Catenulisporaceae; genus Catenulispora; species Catenulispora subtropica. The sequence continues at coordinate 32,096 of NZ_BAAAQM010000022.1, read as the reverse complement.
GGAACTCGAGCTGTCCGCCGCCGGGTGGCAGCGGAAGGGTTCCGGGCGCCGGAACGGGTTGGTCGAGCACAGCGGCCAGCCGTGCGGCCCCGCCCCGGGCTCGGGCCAGGCCGAGCAAGCTCTGCGCCGTGCCGAAGAAGCTCAGGCCGACGGTGCTGTAACCGAGAGCGGCGAGCAGGCCGCCGGGACTCAGGGCTCCGGTGGCGACGGCGTAGCCGGCCGTCACGAGGATCGCGATCTGCGTGCCGGGAGCCAGCAGCGCGCTGTACCAGGCGATGCGCCGCTGGCTCTGCCACAGCGCGCGGCCGCGCAGGGAGAGCTCCGGCACCGGTCGCAGGACCCGTTCGATCTCGCGCTCGATCGTCCCGGAGGCGGCGATGGTGCGGATGCCGGCGAGCGCGTCCAGCAGGAGTGCGGCCACCGAGCCCTGACCCTCCTGGTACCCGACGACCAGACCGGTGGTGCGGCGCAGGTGGCGCTGGACGAGGAAGAACGACGTGGGCGCGGTCACCAGGAACGTCAACGCGAGGGGCGGGTAGAGCGCCGTGAGCGCGACGACGGCGCCCAGCGACATGGCGATCTGCGCGGCGGTGTAGATCACCGACGTCACGGCGGTGCCGGCTTCCGCGGCGCTGCCGGTCAGCCGGGCGACGAGGTCGCCGGGCGTGGCCGAGTCCGGTACGCGGCCGGCCGCGGTCGCGTGCCGGAGGAAGTCGCCGCGCAGCAGCGCCGTGGCGTCGGCCGTCGCGTACGGGTCGGCGAGCTGGGTGAGCGCCTCGGCGGAGACCAGCAGCGCGAGAGCGGCCAGACAGGGGACGTATGCTCCGCCGCCCCGACCGGCCAGGGCGCTGTTCACAGCGCCGGCGAGGGTGGCTGGGAGGAGCAGTGAGGCGACGCTGCTGGCGAGTACTGCGAACGTGAGGACCACGGGCCAGCGCGGCGCGCTTCTGACGACGTGCCGCAGAAGGCGGTCGGCGGAACGGAAGTCATGGGATGGGGCGGTGGCCCGACGGTCGGCCGCGGTTGTGCGCATCGGTGTACCTTTGTCCTATGCGGGTAGCGGGGGACGAACGTCGGTGAGAGCACCGCGGATGTCGCGACAGAGACGCCGGCCCGGGCGGGCTGACACCGCCCGGACCGGCTCTGTTCACTCAGTCACGCGCGCCGTGGTCGCGACGCGACCGTGAGCCCGGGGCTCAGACGCAGAGCAGGGTGCTGACGGTGCTGTTGGTGCAGTTGACGACGCTGAGGGAGCTCAGCACCGAGCGCATGGCGGCGTCGGTCTCGGGCGCCGACAGGGCCTGCAGGTTGAGGATCGCCATGATTCTCTCCTTCTACTGGGTGATGCCTTCCGGCGGGATTGCCGGAACTCGTGGGCGACGGGCGTGGCCGTCGCGGTGGGGGGCGGCGCCGGTGTCGGCGCCGGTGCCGGCGTCGACCTGCGGAACGTGGTCCGCGGGGGCGCTCTCCGGTGTCCAGAACGGCAGGGCCGGGATCCCGGCCAGGGCCGAGCCCACGCCGAGGAGCACGCCGGCCGAACCGGTCGCCACGTCCATCGACAGCCGCAGCAACTGGTCGCCGGGGAAGGCGACATGGCCCTGATAGGGCACCAGGTGCCATTTGAGCAGCCGGATGTGACGGCGGATGACGTCCTCGTGCCGCTTCGTCGTCCCGCGCAGGCGGGCGAGATAGGCGATGAGCCCGGCGCGGCCGTTGAACAGCCCTGACTGGACGATGAACTCGGGTTCCGCGGCGCGCCGGATCAGGTCCTGGCGCTCCTGCAGCGAGGCGTCCGGCCGGTGGGCCAGGTACTCGTGCAGGACCAGTCCGATCCCGGCGCTGCCCGACTCCAGGTACGGCAGGACGCGCGAGCCCTCGTCGACCTGGAGCGTGCCGTCCTCGCCGAGCAGGCAGCGGGCGAGGTCGCGCTCGATGGCCTCCCGTGCCAGGTCGAGCATGCCGGTGTCGGCAGTGCTCTGGTAGAGGCGGAGGAAGAGCAGTGCCGCACCGCTCGCGCCGTGCATCAGGCCGGCCTTGTCCGTGCCCCGCCGCTCGTCGGCGGTTCCCGGGACGGCGGCCGACCTCGTTGCGGAGGGCAGGCGCAACGTGTCGGCCAGCCGGTCGGCGGCGTTCACCGCCGCGTCGTGCAGCCCGCGGTCATCGAGGGCCGAGGAGAAGTGCAGCAGTGTCAGGGCGATGCCGGGCAGCCCCGCGAACAGATCGGTGCCGGGCGCGTCGGCGGGCCCGGTCAGGAGCCGGTCGAGGAGCTGCGCCGCCTCCTTCGTCCGGCCCAGCTGGTCGAGGACGTAGGCGACACCGTGCGACCCGATGTACAAGCCGGGGGTCGCGCGGTTCCGCTGGACCGCGTCCAGGAGCCACTGCACGTGGCCGGGCTCGACGTCGGCGCCTGAGACGTTCAGCGCGTGGAGGACGCCCGCCGCGCCGAAGGCCAGGCCGAGGGCGTCGTGGGTGAACTGCGCCGGATCGCCGGGGAACAGCCGGTCGGCGCGCTCGGGGGTGGCGCTGGCGTTGATGGCCGCGGCGAGCGAGTCGCGCAGAGCGGGCCAGGTCGCGTCCTCTCCGTCCAGGAGCCGGCCCGGAGAACCCTCAACCTCGAGGTACATCGCCTCCGAGGTATCTCGGGGCGAGGGTATGTCGGGCGCCGCCGCCATGCGGGCGCGCACCGTCGCCATCAGCTCCGCCGGCAGGTCGAAACGCTCCTGCGCGGCCTGGGCGAGTTCGTCGACCTTGTCCGGGTCCAGGGCCGTCAGCGGCGACAGCGGAAGGAAGCACCAGAGCGTCAGTGCGGCGAAGGCGTACTCGTCGACGTCGAAACCGGCGGCCGTGGCGGGTGCCGCGAAGCCGGCGGCGCCGAGGGCCGGTCGCACGTAGGCGTCGATGGGTGAGGAGAGTTCGAAGTCGACGAAGACGACGCCGCCGTCCGGACGGACGATGAGATTGCGAGGATGCAGGTCTCCGAACACGACACCGCGGTCGTGGATGGCGCTGAGCCCGTGCCGGATACCCGCCAGCACCTTGAGGGCCTCGGCCCGGTACCCGGCCACCGCCTGCCGGTCGGCGTCGGGGCGGATGAGCGGGAATCGCTTACCGAACCAGAGGTTGAGCGGCTCACCCCCGATGTACTCCTGGACTAGGAAGTGGTGCTCCCACGCCGTGAAGTAGCCGAGCTCGGCCGGGACGGCGTCCAGGCCGGCCAGCCGGCGCAGGATGTCCCGCTCGTGGCCCAGCCGCTGCACCGCGTCCTCGCCGCGCTGGTCGAGGCCGGCGTGCGGACGCGCCTCCTTCAGGACGACCTGGCCGCCGCCGTCCGCCGGCGTGGCGAGGTAGATGCCGCCGCCGTTGGAGAAGTGCAGCGCGCGCTCAACGGCGAACGGAAAGTCCGCGACGCTCTGCGTGCCGTGCCGGGCCAGCACCTCGCGCAGTACGTCGGGGGACGGGGCCCACTCGGGCAGGTCGAACACCGCGCCGCGCACGTCGGGCCGCAACCGTCCCGAAGGCTCCCGCAGCGCGAGCACGAGCTCGCCCGTCTCGGAGCGGCAGTACTGCTCGGCGAATGCCCCGTACCGCAGATAAAGGGGGCCCTCTCCCCACCGGAGATCGCTGAGAATATATGGTCCCTGCTGGCCTTCCAGAAGCCGCTGGAGGTCGGTGAGACATTGCTCCAGTGCGTGGTCGTCCAACGGATAGAGCGTCATGAACTTTCCGCTGGATCCGCGTGCGGCATACTTGGCGTTCTGGGTGTGCAGTATCGCGGCGCTGCGCAGGTATTTGAAAGCCAGCCCATGTTCCAGGCAGTAGGAATGCACGACGGCCAGAATCCGCTCGGCGTTGTCCAGACACGCGGAGACGTGGATCTTCCAGCCCTGTTCAGGCAGGCGCTGGTCCTGGGGCTGCACCACGATCCACACCTCGCGGACCTCGCGCACCCATTCCGCGGGTAACGGCTCGCCGGCCATGGCGAAGTCCTCGACGGATCCCCAGCGCGTCGGCGAATCATAGAACACCTTATCCGCATAGGAATAAGTCTCGTAGAGCATGTCCATTCCGGATCCCTCCCCTCGGCATTATTCCTGCGAAGCAGGTCCATCGCGGATCCCCCTTCTAAAAGGTAACGAGGGCAAGTCGCCTGTCAACAGAAGTTTCAAGATCTTCGAGGGCTGGCGATCGGGTTCCCGAGTCCGCGTGCGGCCTCGCCGGCGAAGGCTTTATCGAGTACGGTCGTGCTTTTATTCGAAGACTGCTCGGTGATGTGTGGCTCTGTCATTCGCAGGCTCATATCGAGTGCCTGTCAAGAGCATGCTGAATTCGCTTTCGGCGGCCCGATTCGCCGTGCGCACGAAGGGGCGCGCAAGGTGCACGACCGGCGCGCGCAGATGCACCGCGCGCCGGTCGTGAAATCAACTCAAGATGCCGCATCATGTGAGCGAGAAAGAATGGCATGGGCCTCTGACTGCTCATGAACCATCACAGCCCTTTGACCGGACGCGGATATCGGTCCAGCGAAGCCTCGTCTGATCCGGAAGTGTGACTAAGAATCTTGCGAAGGTGTTCGGAGCCGCCCGCGAGAGTCGCCGATCGGCCCCCGGGCCTGGTGCGGGCCTGGCGCCACCCGGCGCGCCAGAGCGAGTGGCGCAGAACCCTGAGACTCATTGCGGGGGCTGAGGCGGGTTCGCCGTCTGAAGTGTCGGGGAGGGTGACATGCGCCCTCTTCCCGTCGCAGAGTCCGGTGAAAATCGCTTACCGGCATCTCCCCGGTGCCTCTGACGAATCGCCTTTGACGTGGAGTTATGAGCGGCTGGAGCGGCGCGCGGGAAGGGTGGCCGCCGCACTTTCGGCAGCTTATTCTCCAGGCGATCGAATAGTGCTGCCGTATCCGGCGGGTCCGGATATCACGGCCGCCTTCCTCGGCTGCCTGAGCGCCGGGATGGTGGCCGTACCTGCGAGCATGCCCGACGTCGCGCGCTTCGATCCACGGTGCCCGGGCTCGCGCGGATCGCCGCGGACTGTGCGGCGTCAGCAGCGCTCACGGATGCCGCGACCCCGCGGTCCAGCCGGGACGGGGGACGGTCGGCCCGCCGACTTCCCGCCCGGCCAGGCGGGCCTGCGGTGGATCGCGTGCGACACCCTGCCCGACGGCCTCGCAGCCGACCACGACGGCGATCGACGGTCGCGGGGCCTGACGACCTCGCGGCGCACCTCCGCCGTGACCTGCCGGCCACGATGTTCTACGCCTCACCCGACCCGGCCGTATAGCGACTGGTCGCCGCGCGAGGAGTTCCTGGAGCGGCGCTCCCGCGAAGCGGACTACGCACAGCGCTATCAGGCCTCGGAGAAGCACTCCCGCGAACCTGGCCCGCGAGGCCACCGGCGGCGCGGGCGTGTCGATCTTCGTCGACTGCCTCGGCGGCCCCCTGCTGCGGGCCACGCTGCACGCCCTACCCCGCGAGGGTGGTTGTGACGCGGCGGGAAAGCGCATCGCCCCCGGTCGGCCGATCTCGGCCGCCAGGGGCGATGGTGCTTGGGGGCGCGCGCCGAGGGGCGCGGGACCGTCACTTCTTCGTGGCGGCCTTCGCCAGCTGCGCCTTGCGCTCGGCCTCGGCCTCGCGGCGGGCGGCGGCGATCTGCAGTCGAGCGGTGAGGACTTCGGTGTTCATCGTTGACTCCTAGGGCTGATCCGTCGGATCCATCTCCGTTACACCTATGATTCTAAGGCATTGAGGCGAGACGATCTAACCAATAAAAGGTGAACAGCGTCACGCGGTTCTGATTCGAAAGCTGCCGCCCCGGCTTGGACCGCCTTGGCTCGATGCTCGGTCGCGAGGTCGACCAGGCGGTGGAGCGCGCGGATCGCCTCGTCGGGGTGGGCGGGCTCGCCGGGCCGAGCGGGACGGAGCCCATGGCGATTCCCCATGTCGGGCCCGGATGCGAGGCCGAACGTGTCACAGCGGGTGCGGTCGGCGGGCATGGCAGAGCATGGATCTTCGGGAATCGGAGCGGGGTGACCGTGGACGACCCTAGACAGAGCGGGAACCCGCGGGTGACGATCTGCGGTGGCGTTCGAACATCGACAACGTCGGCACGTCTTCGCACGAAGATCGCTCAGAGGGGACCATGTCTGAAAACCCGATCGGTCGCTCGGTCGCGTGGCTGCGGAGGCGTGACCCGCAGCTGGCCGCGACCCGGCGCGCGGCCCGGACCGCGTTGGTGATGCCGTCCCTGTTCGCGTTGTGCGCTCAGGTGCTCCACGCCCCGGTGACCGGCACCTTCGCCGCGTTCGGATCCTTCGCGATGCTGCTGCTGGTCGACTTCGCCGGGCCGCGCGGGCAGCGGCTGCGGGCGCACGCCGCGCTCGGCGTGGCCTGGCTGGTGCTGGTCACGCTCGGAACGGTGGCGGCGCAGACGGTCTGGTCGGCGGCCGTGCTGACCGTGGTGATCGGGTTCGCAGTGCTCTTCTCCGGGGTGGTCAGCTCGGTGCTGGCCGGTGCGACCACGGCGCTGCTGCTGGGGTTCATCCTGCCGGTGTCGGCGGCGGCCCCGCTGTCCCAGCTCCCGGACCGGCTGACCGGGGTCCTGATGGCGACCGGGGCGTCCATGCTCGCGGTCTCGGTGCTGTGGCCGCGGACGCCGGTCCATCCGCTCACCGCGCCGGCGGCCGCGGTGTGCCGGGCCGCCGCGCGGCAGTTGCGGGCCGACGCGGACCACTACTCGGGACGGACCGCCGCGCCGACGTTTGCGCAGTGTCTGTCCTGTGCGGACGAGACCGACGCGGCCACCCGGCGGTTGCAGCAGGCGTTCACGGCCACCCCTTATCGGCCGACCGGGCTGTCGACCGGCTCCCGGGCCCTGGTCCGCATGGTGGACCAGTTGACGTGGCTCAGCGCGATCCTGGTGGAGGCCGTTCCGGCGGAGCAGGACGGCGAAGCCGGACAGCCGGAGTCGTCGGCGGTGCGCGATGCCGCCGCCAGAGTGCTGGACCTCGCGGCGGACATGCTGGAGAACCCCGGCGTCGGGCCGGAGCGGTTGCGGGCCGAGACCGCGGACCTGCGGCAGTCGCTGGCGAAACTGGAGGACGGCGCTGTCAGCTTGCTGCCGGTCGTCGGCGGAGCCGGGCTCGCCGGGCACGATCACGGGGGACGTGCCGGTCACCGCGGGCACGAGCACGACGGTACCGTCGACGCCGAGGTGGCCTGTTTCCTCGGCACCCTGGACGTGTCCTTCCGCGCCCAGGAAGTGGCGTTCGTCGTGCTGCAGCTCGCCGACGCCGTCGACCTGGCCCGCAGCGCCGACCGCCGCAGCTGGCCGGACCGGCTGCTGGGCCGCGACCCCGGCTCGTCCGCCGGCGCGTTCGCCAGCGCCCGCGAACGGGCCGCGGCCCACGTCGAACGGCACTCGGTCTGGCTGCACAACAGCATCCGCGGCGCCGTCGGCCTCGGCATCGCCGTGGTGGTGGCGAACGTGACCGGGGTCCAGCACGCGTTCTGGGTGATGCTCGGCACCCTGTCCGTGCTGCGCTCCAACGCCCTCAACACCGGACAGAACGCGTTCCGGGCGCTCGGCGGCACGATCGCGGGCTCGATCCTCGGCGCCGGCCTGCTGGAGATCACCGGTCAGGACAGGGCCCTGCTGTGGGCGCTGCTCCCGTTCGCGGTGCTGCTGGCGGGCATCATCCCGTCGGCGATCTCGTTCGCCGCCGGGCAGGCGGCCTTCACCGTGACCCTCGTGATCCTGTTCAACATCGCCCAGCCGGCCGGACTGTCGGTGATCCTGTTCCGCATCGAGGACATCGCCCTGGGCTGCGCGGTGAGCCTGGTCGTGGGCCTGTTCTTCTGGCCCCGCGGCGCGGCGGCCGCGGTGAGCAAGGCGCTGGCCGAGGCCTACACCGACAGCGCGCGCTACCTCGTCGGCGCGGTGGACTTCGCGGTCTCGTGCTGCACGTTCGGCCGTAGCGCGACCGAGGTGCCGCCGGAGAGCCGCCAGGCCGCGGCCGCCGCCCGCCGGCTCGACGACGCCTTCCGGACCTACCTGGCCGAGCGCGGCCCCAAGACCGTCCCGCTGGGTGAGCTCACGACGCTGGTCACCGGTGTCGTGGGGCTGCGTCTGGCCGCCGACGCGGTGCTGGAGCTGTGGCGGCGTTCGGTGGACGACCGGCCGTCGCAGGACCGTGCGGCGGCCCAGCGGGAGCTGCTGATCATGGCCGAGCGGGTGCAGCGGTGGTACCAGAGCCTCGCCGACGGCCTGGACGACCGTGGTCCGGTGCCCGAGCCGGCGCCGGCCGACCGGCAGAGCACCGGCCGCCTGGTCGAGGCGGTCCGGCACGACTTGCAGGACGAGGACGGCAACGCCACGGCCACCGGAGTGCGGATCATCTGGACCGGCGACCACTTGGAGGCGGTGCGCCGCCTGCAGTCGTCCCTGGCGATGGCGGCGACGGACGCCGATGGGCGGCTGCGGTTGGCCGCCGCCGGTACCGGCTGACGGCGTCCCGCCTCAGCGCGGCACGATCATGGAGGGCCGGCGGCGACGGCGGGTGCCGCCGGCGTCGGTCCTCTCACGTTGCCGGCCGAACCCGAGCGCGAGGCGAGCGTCGTCCAGGCACTGCCACCGGGGCTCGATCGGCTGGTGCTCGGCGAGCCCGACGACGCTGCCCAGCGCGACGGCGAGCTGCCACTGGCATCCGCAGCGGCACGCGACCTCGACGGCGTCGTCCGAGACGGCGTCATCCGCGACGGCGATGAGCCAGTCGGCGCTTCGACGGCAGGAGGCGCACTCGATCAGATCCTGGGCCTGCCGGCCACTGCTGAGACGGTCACTTCTGATGTACGCCTGCCCGGGCACTCGCAGCAGCATCGTGGATTCCCACTGGCTGGACACGGTCCCTCCTTCGCAAGCTTCCTTGCCTGCGTCGTCCGTGCGCGTCAGGAACGACTCGACATTCGCATACCTACGAGGGCCTGTCTACCCGCCCGTCACACCAAGTTCCTGCGGAGCCTTGCGTGGCATCAGGGTGACGACCGGGACGCAGAGTGCGGTGACGTGCGAACGGACTCGACGCGATCCGACGCGATCCGACACTGCCGCCGAGATCTTCTTCAGCGTCCTTGAGTAGCCGGTACTCAAGACTGTGCCGGACGCGGCGAGTTCGATGAGAGCATGCGAATACCGAATCCGTTCGTAGTGCTTAGTACGGCTGCTGCCTGTGTGGCGGCTCTTAGCGCGTGTGGCAGCTCGACGAGCTCTACGAGCCCAGCTGCTTCCGCTTCCCAGCAACCGACCTCGGCGTCCTCTGTGCCCGCCACTTCTTCGCCAGCCACCTCCGCAGCGGCGGCCGCCACGTCGGCGCCCGCAGCCGCGCCGGCGACCTTCCCGGCCGCCACCGGGTCCTGCAAGCTGGTCACCCCGCAGGAGATCCAGCAGACCGTGGGGGTCCAGCTGATCAGCATGGAGCACAAGACCTACGGCGACGAGGACACCTGCCTGTACGGCGTGACGAAGGCCAGCGGCCTGACCCTCGGCGTCAGCGTCATGCGGAAGTCCGGCGGCGCCGCCCTGGTGAAGGATACCTACGGAAAATTCGTCGACTTCCCCGGCCACAAGGCGGTCTGGTACGGCGCCATGCTCGACATCGCGGTCGGCGACGACGCCCTCGAAGTCGACCTCACGGGCGCCAAAGGCCACCAGAGCGAGCAGATCGCCGCCGCCGTCGCGCAGATCGCGTTGAGCCGGATGTAGACGCTGCGGTGGTTCGGCGACCTCAGGCGGGTCGCCATCGCCGCCGCGGCGACCCGCACACCGGGAGTTGAGACCGCCGGGAGTTGAGGAACGACGTCCCCTCATCTAAACTGAACGTATAGTTCACTTCAGATCGAGGAGGTCCGATGAACACCTCTCCCGCCGGAGCCGGTGGCGTCTCCGCTCTCGGCGACCGGACGATCACGCGGTCGGGTTTCGGAGCTCGCCGACGAGACGTTCGAAGCCCTGACCCGGCACGTGTGACGTGATGCGATCGACAGAGGGCCCCGACGGCCCCGGCAGCGCTGACGACACCGACACCGCCGACGGCATCGTGCCGCACCCCACCGGACCACGCAGCCAGCGCGTCCACCAAGCCGTCCTGACCGCTACGAAAGAACTGCTCACCGAGGGCGGCTATCCCGCCGCGACCGTCGACGCGATCGCCGCCCGCTCCGGCGTCAGCAAAGCCACCATCTACAAGCACTGGCCCTCGCGTGCCGCGGTGGCCGCCAAAGCCTTCGGCGAGCTGATGGCGCGGGCCCTGCCGCTGCCGGACACCGGGACGGCCGTCGGCGACCTCACCGAGCAGGTCGTCCGGGTCAGCGCGTTCTACGCCAGCCCACTCGGCGAGGTGTTCGCCCAGTTGACGGCCGCGTGCGTCGACGATCCGGCCGGTGCGGCCTACTTCCGCGAGTACTTCCTGGCCGGGCGTCGCCGGGCCGTCACCGAGCTGTGGCAGCGGGCCGTGGACCGCGGCGAGGCCGATGCCGGCATCGTGGTGGACGACGTCATCGACATCCTGTTCGGGCCGTTGATCTTCCGGCGCCTCACCGGTCATCGTGAACTCACCGACGAGCACGCCCGCACCCTGGTCGCCACCGCGTTGCGCGGCCTGCTCCCGGACGCGAGCCGACCCCAGCACTGATCTATAAGGAACTTGCCATGTCGAAAATCTTCCTCATCACCGGTGTCAGCACCGGTCTGGGCCGTGCCATAGCCACCGAAGCGCTGGCGGCCGGCCACACCGTCGTGGGCACGCTGCGCGACCCCGGCCAGATCAAGGAGTTCGAGGAGATCGCCCCGGGCCGCGCCCACGGCCGCGTCCTCGACGTGACCGACCACGACCGGGTCGACGCCGTGGTCGCAGAGGTCGCGCAGACCGTCGGGCCGATCGACGTGCTGGTGAACAACGCCGGCTACGGCGTCGAGGGCCCGCTGGAGGAGGTGTCCATGGCCGACATGCGGGCACAGTTCGAGGTCAACGTGTTCGGCGTCGTCGCCGTCACCAAGGCCGTGCTGCCCTCGATGCGCGCCCGCCGCAGCGGGCACATCTTCTTCATCACCTCGATGGGCGGCCTGCGTGCCTTCAGCGGCCTGTCTCTCTACCACGGCAGCAAGTACGCGGTCGAAGGCATCGCCGACAGCCTGCGCCAGGAGGTGGAGTCCTTCGGGATCCGCGTGACGAGCATCGAGCCCGGAGGCTTCCGGACCGACTGGGCCGGCCGCTCGATGGCCCGCGTGCAGCGCAGCATCCCCGACTACGACGAGGTCTTCGGCCCCATGCGCGAGCGTCGGCAGGCCGGCAGCGGCCGGCAGCCCGGCGACCCCGCCCAGGCCGGCAGGGCCCTGCTGGCCGTCCTCGACGCCCCGAACCCGCCCGGCCACCTGCTGCTCGGCAGCGACGCCGTCCGGTTGGTCGGCGAAGCGCGCACGCAGGTGGACCAGGAGTTCGCCGCGTGGCGGGAGCTGTCCCTGTCCACCGACTTCGACGAAGGCGCGACCGGCGCCTGACGCCTCGTGTCCGGCGGCGGGACCTCCGCGATGTCATGGCCATGAGGCGCGGAGGTGCCGCCGCCGGCGTCCCCACACGGGTCGCCGACTACGGGTGATCGGCGATGTCGTTCGCCGCCACGTACCCGAACGTCATCGCCGGTCCGATCGTCGATCCGGCACCGGCGTAGCTGTGCCCCATCACCGCCACCGAAGCGTTGCCCGCCGCGTACAGGCCCGGGATCACACTGCCGTCCGGCCGCAGGGCCCGGGCCCGCTCGTCCGTCTGGATGCCGCCCTTCGTCCCCAGATCTCCCGGCACGATCCGCAGCGCGTAGAACGGCGCCTCCCACAACACCCCCAGGCACGAGTTCGGGAGCACCGCCGGGTCGGTGTAGTAGTGGTCGTACACGCTGTCGCCGCGCTGGAAGTCGCTGTCCTTGCCGGCCCACGCCTCCTCGTTGAACCGCGTCACCGAGTTGACCAGCGCCTGGGACGGCACGCCGATCTGACCGGCCAGATCGGCCAGCGTCCACGCCTTGTAGACCGAACCGTTCTGGTACCACGAGTCCGGGAACGGCAGGGTCGGCGCGATGTCGCGGAACAGATACCGGTTCCGGTAGTTCTGGTCGACGATCAGCCACGCCGGGATGTCGGGGGCCGACGCGTTCTTCGCGTACATCACGTGCACCACGTCGCTGTACGGCGCGGCCTCGTCCACGAACCGCTTGCCCGCCTGGTTCACCATCAGGCCGCCGGGGAGCGTGCGCTCGGCCAGGCAGAAGTACGGCGTGCCCGGGATCGGGATCGCCGGGCCCCACCACGCGTCGTCGAGCAGCCCGAGGGCCGCCCCGGCCCGCTGCCCGGCCAGGATCCCGTCGCCGGTGTTCTCCTTCGCGCCGACGCTCCACTGGCCGATCGGCGCCTGCTGGTACTGCGCGCGCATCGCCAGATTGTGCTCGAAGCCGCCGGAGCCGACGATCACGCCGCGGGAGGCCGTGATCAAGCCCGGGCTCCCGTTGGACGTCACGTAGACCCCGGCCGCGCGACCGTTCGCCATGTAGATGTCGGTCAGAGGAGTGTTCAGCAACACCGGCACATTCGCCTGCTGCAACCCCGCCCGCAGCCCCGCCGCCAGCGACTGCCCCATCGTCAGCGGCTTCTGCCCAGCCAGCGTCGCCGCCGTTCCGCGCGCCAGGCACGTCGCGGCCACATCGGCGCCCTTCGCGTTCACCGCGGCGAGGTTCAGCCACTTGTAGTCCGCGCTGAACACCACCATGCCCGCCGGGACCGCCAGGTACGACGGGTTCAGGTTCGCCAGCTCGGCGCCGAGGATGGTGCCGTCCAGCTGGTCCGGTTCGATGGACCGTCCGTTCGGCATGCCGCCGGGCAGCTCCGGATAGTAGTCCGAGTAGCCGGACATGAACCGGAACCGCAGAGGGCTGTTGGCCATCACGAACGCGATCATCTGCGGGCCGTTGGCCAGGAACGCGTTCTGCCGCGCGGCCGGCACCTCCGGCCCCACCACCGCGGCCAGGTACTGCGCCGCCAGCGCCGGCGTGTCCGGCACCCCGGCGGCCAGGATCACCGGGTTGTTCGGGATCCACACCCCGGCCCCGCTGCGCGCCGCCGACCCGCCGAACGTCGGCGCCTTCTCCACCACCACCGTGCGCAGCCCGCGCTTCGCGGCGGTCAGCGCCGCCGTCATCCCGGAGGCGCCGGACCCGACCACGACCACGTCGTAGTCGCCCAGCACGGGGACCGGGGAAGCGGCGGCCGAAGCGGCCTCGGCGCGCGCGGCGCCCACCGCGAGGGCGGCGGCGCCGGCGCCGGCCAGGACGGCGCGGCGGGAAGGGGTGCTCGGCGCGTACTCGGGCATGACGGCTCCTTCGGCACGGTGCACGGAAGACGGGTGATCGCGGGGGAGCCGGGCCCGGAAACCAGATATCTGACGCTGCGTCAGGGAATGTGACGTGCGGATCTTGAGATGTCAAGGACCGTCGTCCGCCCGGGTCCCGATGTCGCGATCGCCGGGTGCCGGGTAGCGTCATGAGGGATTGCCGCCAAGCGAGGAGCGACGATGGAAATCGGCCTGCACATCCCGGACTTCACCTACCCCTCCGGCCCCGCCGGCCTGGCCGACGACCTGACGCGGATCGCGACCGCCGCCGAGGAGGCCGGCCTCGCCCGCCTCAGCGTGATGGACCACGTCTGGCAGATCGGCGTGGTCGGCCCGCCGGAGTACGCCATGCTCGAGGCCTACACCACCCTGGGCTACCTGGCGGCGCGCACGTCCAAGGTCCAGCTGCTGGCCTGGGTCACCGCGGCCACCTACCGCGAGCCCGGCATGCTGGCCAAACTCGTCTCCACGCTCGACGTCCTGTCCCAGGGCCGGGCATGGCTCGGCATCGGGGCCGGCTGGAACTTCGAGGAGGCCGCCGGTCTCGGACTGCCGTTCCCCGGCACCGCCGAACGCTTCGAACGCCTGGAGGAGACGCTGCAGATCTGCCGCCAGATGTGGAGCGCCGACGAAGGCCCCTACGAGGGGCGGCACTACCACCTGACCCGCACCCTGAACTCCCCGCAGCCGCTGCGGACGCCGCCGATCCTGATCGGCGGCGGCGGGGAACGCAAGACCCTGCGGCTGGTCGCGCGCTACGCCCGCGCCTGCAACCTGTTCGCCACGCCCGAGCTCGGACGCAAGCTCGCCGTGCTGCGCGGCCACTGCGAGGCCGAGGGGCGCGACTACGACGACGTCGAGAAGACCGTGATGACGCGGCTCGACCCCGGCGACAAGGGGGAGAACATTCCGGCGTTCCTGGAACAGCTGCGCGGGCTGGCCGCACTGGGCGTCGCCGAGGTGCACGTCTCGATCCCGCGGGTGTGGGAGACCGAGCGGCTGGAGCTGATCGGACGCGAGGTCGTTCCGGCGGCCGCGGAGATGTGAGCCGTCGTCCCCGGGTGACGGCCGGCCCGCACCCGGGACCGGCAGCCGGCGCTACGTTCCCGCGTTCAGCGCGTCCTGAGCCGACGCCGTGCACGCGAAGCTCGTCGCCTGCGTCTGGCCCGTCCCCTGCCACGCCATCCCGTTCTGGTCGAACCCGAACGTGTCGTGCGCCAGCAGCGACGCGGCCTGCGTCGCCATGAACCCGTTGAAGCCCGCGTCGTTCGCGTCGCGCGCGTACTCGAACAGGTTCCGTACGAAGATGCCCTTGAACCCCGAGTCGTCCGCGGTGCAGTTCGTGTCGCCGACCGGTTCGCTCAGCACGCCGCCGCTGGTCACCAGGCGCATGGTGGCAGCCTGCGCGATCGACTTCGCGGTCCCGAGCAGACCACTGTCACCGCCGCGCGCGATCGAGAGCTGCGCCAGCCCGTCGAGGATGACACCCTGGTTGTAGGTGAAGGTGCCGCCGTCGTTGTTCCGGCAGCTGCCGTCCTGGGTGAGGCCGTCGTCGACCAGGTGCGAACTGTTGATCATGCCGCTGGCGGCGAACCAGTTCCACTCCGCGTTCGCCCAGTTCAGGTTCGCGGCGTCCCTCGTGTGGTTGTAGAGCGCCGCCTCCAGCTTCAGGAACAGCTCGTTGGTGATGGCGTTCTTGTAGCCGGCCGAACCGGTGTTGGTGTTCCACCACACCCCACCGCCGCAGGTCGCGTCCCAGTGGCTCGCCATGATGTCCGCGTCGGTCTGTGCCATCCGCAGGTAGGACTGCTCGCCGGTGTAGTCGTACGCCCGCAGCCACGCCAGACCCCACCAGCCGACGTCGTCGTTGAAGCCGTACGTGTCGAAGTCCGTGCTGACCTGGCTGCCGTCGTTGCGCAGGTTGTGGCGCCAGACCTGGCCGATGACGTAATCGTAGCCGTGGTCCCCGCTCCTCTGCGCATAGTCGATCATCGTGGTCAGCGCGTTGGCGTCGGTCCAGCCGAAGCTACCCGACCACAGACCCGAGCGCGGGCTCCAGTACTGCATCAGCGCCGCCGCGCCGTTCGCCCTGCCGCCCAGCGCCGGACTCACCCACCCCGTGCAGGCGATCTCCGGCCGGTCGCCGGCCTTGCCGCACGCGCGGAGCACACCGACTTGTTCGGTCAGGCGGTCGTGGAAGTCGTCCATCATCGTGCGCCACCCGGTCTGCCCGGCCGGGACCGTGGTGTCGCCGAGCTTCGAACCCGAACCCCAGGTCGCGCCGTCGTCGAACGAACGATCCAGCCACACCTCGTCGCCGGGCTGACCGTTGCCGATCGACGCCCACGCCATGTCGTCGGGATCGGAGACGTGCAGCAGAATGCTGCGGGACCACTGCGAGGCGCTCGCCGCGCTCCGGTCGGCGCTCGCCAGGGCCGGGTCGCGGCCGTCCGGGTAGCGGTCCAGCGCGGGGGAGGAGGCCGTCAGCCAGGGGGTGCAGGCGATCTCGGGGCGGTCCCCGGCCTTGCCGCAGGCGCGGAGCACGCCGTGGCGCCCGGTGGCCGCGTCGTCGAAGTTGTCCATCATGGTGCGCCACCCGGTCCGGCCCGCCGGGATGCTCGTGTCCCCGATCTTGGCGTCGGAGCCCCAGGTCGCGCCGCCGTCGTAGGAGCGGTCCATCCAGACCTCGTCGCCGGCCTGGCCGTCGTCGATCGAGCCCCACGCCATGTCGTCGGCGCCGGAGACGTGCAGGACGATGGACCGGCCCCACTGCGAGGTGCTCGCCGCGCTCCGGTCGCCGGCGGCCCAGCCGGGGTCGCGGACGTCGGGGTAGATGTTGCTGACGGGGACGAACGCATGCGCCTGGGCCGCGGTCAGGACGGTGGCCGCCAGAGCGAAGGCCGCGGAGGTCACGACGGCGAGCGGACGCCGGAAGCACACCGCTGATGGCTCGCGAATCAAGGTGTTCCCTCACCTTCCCGAGGAAGCCGATTCGGGGGAAGAGTAGCGAGGCCGGACTATGCCGTAAATGTCACGCCGTCACCGGTTCGGTCCGCCCCACCCGGCGCGCCGGCCCTGGCTGGCGTTGCATGGAACACGTGCAACGAGTCGTCATCGTCGGCGCAGGGCGCCTGGGCATGGTCATCGGATCCGGCATCAAGCGCGGTGTGCCGGACGTGGAACTCCACTTCGTGGACGCCACGCCCGAGGGCCGCGAGCGCGCCCGGGAGCGGCTGCGCGCGGAGGCCGCCGCCGCGTACGAGCCGGCACCGGGGGACCTGACACTGCTCACGCTGCCGCCGCAGGCGTTCCCCGGCTTCGCCGCCGGCCAGGACCCGCACGCCGTCGCCGGCGTGACGGTGGTGTCGCTGATGGCCGGCGTACGGCTCGGCGCGCTCACCGGCGGGCTGCGCAGCCGCCAGGTGATCAGAGGCATGACGAACATCGCGGCGCAGGTGGGCAAGGCCGTCACGGTCCTGGCACCGGACCCCGCGGTCACCACGCAGGGCGTGGCGCTCGCCGACAAGATCCTGGCGGGCGTCGGCAGCGTGGTGAAGGTGGCCGACGAGGACGCCCTGGACGCGGCGAGCGCGGTGGTCGGGGGAGGGACGGCGCTCGTCGCCTACTTCGCCGACGCGCTGGCGGAGTTCGCGATGGCCGCGGGGTTCAGCTCCGCGCAGGCATGCACCATCGCGCTGGGGCTGCTGACGGGGACGGCCGAGCTCGTCGAGCGGCTCAACGCGACGCCGGCGGACGTGTACAAGCCGGTGCTGACGCCTGGGGGGACGACGGCGGAAGGGTTTGCATTGTTGCAGGAGACGCGGTGGCAGGACATGTTGCGGGCCGCGTTGGAGAAGTCGGCGGAGCGATCGCGGGAGATCGGTGGGGAAGTGGACGGGCTGCTGAAGAATTAATAACAGGCCCTTTGCTCGGCAGGCGAACACGTGGTCTCGGTGCGCCGCATGGACAACCCCTGATATCTGTGGCGGGGGACTGCTGCATCCGTGCATCTCCCTGGAACCCACTGAGCCCTGGAGCTGACATGGCTGAAGCGACCGTTTCCGACCCCGTCACCCGCGACGTGCTCGCGACCATCGAAGACGTGCGGTTCCGGCTCATCAAGCGTCTCGAGGGTCTGACTGACGCCGAGTACCGCTGGGAGCCGGTCGATGACTGCATCACCATCGAGCCCGGTGACGACGGAGTCTTCCGGGTCGCCACGTTGTTCCCGGAGTCGACCCCGGAGGTGCCGGCCCCCGTCACGACGATCGCCTGGCGCATCTGGCACATCGGGGCCCTCTGCCTGCGCGGCTACGTCATCTACTTCTTCGAGGACGTCCCTGACCTCGGCGACCGCCATGTGTGGCCGGGCACCGCCGAAGAGGGCATCCAGGCGCTCGCCGAGGACTGGGAGCGCTTCGTTTCCCGCATCGCGGCACTCGGCGACGATCGCCTGCTGGCACCGATGGGCCTGGGCCCCGACGAGGTCTCCGGTCAGACCTATCTCAAGCTCGCATTGCACGCCCTGGACGAGGTCGCTCATCACGGCGGCGAGATCGGGCTGCTGCGTGACCTGTACCTGCGGGAAGGTGCGTGACTTCAAACAGATAACGGGCCCCTAACTCCTTCTCCATACAACAGTCCCGACCCGCTCACCTCCACAACGGAGCCGCCTTCGGCGGCACTCTCCTAAAGAGAGCCCGCTCCTCGAGAGGTGGAATATTCAAATTTCAACTACCGTTGGAGGGGAACAAGAAGCCGTGACCCCGGAACCGAGGAGGACGTCGTGCCTGCTGTGACTGTTGAGAACCCGCTGGCCCTGCCCCGTGTGGCGGCGCCCGGCGAGGGCGCTGCGGCGCGTCCGGTGCTGGCGGTGACGACCGCGCCGTCGGGGTTCGAAGGGGAGGGTTTCCCGGTGAACCGGGCGTTCGCCGGGATCCGGACCGAGTACCTGGATCCGTTCATCATGATGGATCAGATGGGTGAGGTGGAGTACGCCGCCGGGGAGCCGAAGGGCACTCCGTGGCATCCGCACCGGGGTTTCGAGACCGTGACGTACATCATCGACGGCATGTTCATCCACCAGGACTCCCATGGCGGCGGTGGTGTGATCACCGACGGCGACACGCAGTGGATGACCGCGGGCTCGGGGCTGCTGCACATCGAGACGCCGCCGGAGAAGCTGGTGCAGAGCGGCGGCTGGTTCCACGGGATCCAGCTGTGGGTGAACCTGCCGAAGGCGAAGAAGTGGTCGCCGCCGCGGTACCAGGACATCCGCTCCGGCCAGGTCGGTCTGGCCTCGTCCCCGGACGGCGGCGCGCTGATCCGCGTCATCGCCGGCGGGATCGACGGCGTCGAGGGGCCGGGCGTCACCCACACCCCGATCACGCTGGCCCACTTGTCGATCACCCCGGGCGCCCGCGTCGAGCTGCCGTGGCGCAAGGATTTCAACGCGCTGGTGTACGTGCTCAACGGCCGGGGCACCGTCGGTGCGGAGAACCGTCCCGTGCACTCCGCGCAGACCGCGGTCTTCGGCGCCGGCGACTCGATCGTCATCGCCGCCGACAAGCAGCAGGACTCGCGGCACCCGACGATGGACGTGATCGTTCTGGGCGGTGAGCCGATCCGCGAGCCGGTGGTGCACTACGGCCCGTTCGTGATGAACACCGAGGACGAGATCCGGCAGGCGCTGCTGGACTTCCGCTCCGGGAAGATGGGCGTCGAGCCGACGAGCCCGATTCCGCACCTCCAGCCGGGGGACACGCCGCCTCCGCCGGCGTCGGCGGAGTAGTCCGCGAACGCTGAGACGCGGGAAGGGGCTCGCAGGACAGGTTCCTGCGGGCCCCTTCGCTGTCGGCGTTCTCCAGCGGAGAGCTGCTTGTCGTGCTTATGTCCAGCTGCGCCGGTTCCCGGGCATGGCGGCTGCTCCACCCTCCTCGGGCACCACGCCCAGCACCTGATGGATCCCGATCCCGCCGTCTTCGAACCCGAGTGCGGACGCTGCCATGTAGAGCAGCCACACGCGTGCGCGTCCGATGCCGACGAGCTTGACGGCCTCGTCCCAGTTCGCCTGCAGGTTCGCGACCCAGGCGCGCAGGGTCAGGGCGTAGTGCTCGCGGAGGGCTTCGACGTCGCGGAGTTCGAAGCCGGACTTCTGCATGGCCAGGGCGGTGGTGCCGACGTCGAGGAGTTCGCCGTCGGGGAAGACGTAGCGGCCGATGAAGCTGCGGGCGCTGATGCGGGAGCCGCCGGGGCTGGAGATGGCGTGGTTGAGCAGGCGGCCCTGGGGGCGCAGGAGGCTGCGGAGGGTGTCGAAGTACTCGGCGGTGCGTTCGGCGCCGACGTGTTCGAACATGCCGATGGAGGAGATGGCGTCGAACCGCTCGCCGCCGAGGTCGCGGTAGTCCTGGAGCCGGATCTCGACGCGGTCGCTGACGCCGGCCTGGGCGACGCGCTTGCGGGCGAGGTCGGCCTGGGCGGCGCTGATGGTGATGCCGACGACGCGCGCCTCGTAGTGGGTGGCGGCGTGGATGGCCATGGAGCCCCAGCCGCAGCCGACGTCGAGCAGGTCTTGGCGGGGGCGCCGGTCCAGGCCGAGTTTGCGGCAGACGAGGTCGTGTTTGGCGGCTTGGGCGTCTTCGAGGGTGACGGCGGGGTTGGGGCCTTGGGCGCCGTCGTCGTCGGGGCTGACGAAGCGGGCGCAGGAGTAGGTCAGGGAGGGGCCGAGCACCAGTTCGTAGAAGTCGTTGCCGACGTCGTAGTGGTGGGTGATGGCTTCGGAGTCGCGCCGTTTGGTGTGGCGCCGTCCGTGTTGGTGTGCTTCTTCGGCGGGCGGTTCGGGTTTCCATCCGAGGGCGCCGAGCCGCCGGGCGGCGTTGAGTGCTTGTACGGCGGCGTCGGCGCCGAGCCGGGCGTCGCGGGGGGCGGTTTGTCGCATGGCCCGCAGGACGTTGAAGATGTCGCCTTGGAAGTCGAGGTGTCCGGCGACGTAGGAGCGGGCCAGCCCGAGTTCTCCGGGTGCCCACACGAGGTTGGTGAGGGCTTCTTTGGCGCGGATGACGACGGTGCCGCTGTGCCCGCCCTCCGGTGTGAGCGAGCTGCCGTCCCAGAATTCGAAGCGGACGGCCGGGTTCTCGCCGAGTGCAACCGTGAGCAGGGGCTTGAAGACGGATGCGACGGAGGTATTGGTGCCCATGTCACTATCTTGCACGTTTTTGGCTGTGGGGGTGTGTTGAGGTGGGCCGGAGGGTGGGTGAGGCGGGTGAGCGGTGTCTTGTGCCGGGGTGGCGGTGTGTCGCGGTGGTGATGTGTGCCGGGTGGTGGTGCGTGGCGGTGTGCTGTCAGCAGCAGGGGTGTTCATACCTGAGCGATGTGTGTCTACCCTGGCCTCATGACTCATTTCGCCCGTGTGGAGCGTGCTGCCCTGATCGAAGCCCTGCGTGATGCGGGTCCGGACGCGCCGACGTTGTGTGAGGGGTGGACGGCGCGGGATCTCGCGGCGCATGTGGTGGCGCGGGAGCGGCGGGCTGATGCGGCGGGGATTGTGATCAAGTCGTTGGCGCCGCGGTTGGCGCGGGTGCAGGCGGAGTATGCGGCGTTGCCGTGGGATGAGTTGCTGGGTTTGGTGGTGGCGGGGCCGCCGCGGAAGTCGGTGTTCTCCATCCCCGGGGTGGATGAGTTGGCGAATTTGGTGGAGTTCTTCGTGCATTGTGAGGATGTGCGGCGGGCTAGGGGTGGTTGGGAGCCGCGGCGGTTGGAGTCCGGGGTGGTGGAGGCGTTGTGGCGGAGGGTCGGGGGGATGGCGAAGTTGGTCGGGCGGCGGTCGCCGGTGGGGTTGGTGGTGCGGCGGCCGGATGGGCAGTCGGTGGTGGTGCGGAAGGGGGCGCCGGTGGCGACGGTGACGGGGGAGCCGGGGGAGTTGGTGGTGTTCTTGTCCGGGCGGCAGGGGCATGCGGTGGTGGAGGTGGAGGGTCCGGAGGAGGCGGTGGCGGCGGTGCGGGGTGCGAGGTTCGGGGTGTGACCGCATAGGCTGGCGACCATGGTGCTGCGGGTGGCGACGTGGAATGTGAATTCGGTGACGGCGCGGGTGGAGCGTTTGGTCGGGTGGTTGGGGTCGGCCAAGCCGGATGTGTTGTGTCTGCAGGAGCTGAAGTCGACTGATGCACAGTTCCCTGCGGAGCAGGTGGCGGCGTTGGGGTATGAGGCGGCGACGTGGGGGACGGGGCGTTGGAACGGGGTGGCGATCCTGTCGCGGGTGGGGTTGGCGGATGTGGAGCGGGGGTGGCCGGGGCTGCCGGAGTTCGAGGGGGTGCTGGAGCCGCGGGCGATCACGGCGACGTGTGGTCCGGTGCGGGTGACCAGTGTTTATGTTCCGAACGGCCGTGAGGTCGGGCATGTGCACTATGACTACAAGCTGAGTTGGTTGGACTCGTTGGCGGCGGCTGTTGCGGGGCCGGCGGCTGGTGAGATGCCTTATGCGGTGTTGGGGGATTTCAACATCGCGCCGACGGATGCTGATGTGTGGGATATCTCGTTGTTCGCGGGGTCGACTCATGTGACGCCGGGGGAGCGGGCGAAGTTGGCGGATCTGGAGGGTCACGGACTGGTTGAGGTTCTCCCCCGCGCCTTGAAGTATGACAAGCCTTTCACATACTGGGATTATCGGCAGTTGGCGTTCCCGAAGAACAACGGCATGCGCATCGATCTGGTGTTCGCCAATCCGGCGTTCGCCGGCGCGGTGTCGGACGCGTTCGTGGACCGCGAAGAGCGCAAGGGCAAGGGGGCGTCCGATCACGCCCCGGTGGTGGTGGACCTGACCGTGTGAGATCCATGAGATCGGCGTGAGGTCCGTCCGCCGTCTGTTCGCGCGTTCGGCGCAGCCCCGGGTGCCGCCATCGGCCGGGGCGTGTTCCGTTGATCGCACATCCGCCCGCCGCCTTTCGACCCTGGGATCCGTGACGCATGGCTTGGCTTGGTCCTCCGCCGCCCAGGCGCGTTCTGCCGCCGGTGGCGGTGGCGCCGAGGCGTCCGTCGTGGCCGCAGCGGCTGGTGCCGTACGTGTTCATCGCGGTGATCATGCTGGTGGATACGGTGACGCCCCGCGATGTGACGTTCTCCTCGACGTTGTCGGTGGCCCCGGCGCTGGCGGCGTTGTTGACGCGGTCGTTGTGGCAGACGATCACCGCGGCGCTGGTGGCGGCGCTGGTCAGCGGCGCCTCGTACATCTACGCGCACGACCTGGCCGGGGACGTGGAGGTGGCCTCGCTCGGCGCGATCCTGGCGGTGACGGTCGTCAGCTGTGTGAGCGTGGGCCTGGTGGGCCGCCAGTCGCGGATGCTGGCGAACGTCCGCAGTGTCGCGGAGGCGGCGCAGCACGTGGTGCTGCGGGATGTGCCGCCGGAGCTGGACCAGGTCCGCACGGCGGTGGCGTACCGGGCCGCGGCCGCCGAGGCGCGGATCGGCGGCGACCTGTACGAGGCCTTGTCGACCCGGTTCGGGGACCGGCTGCTGATCGGCGACGTGCGAGGCAAGGGCCTGCCGGCGGTGGAGGCGGCCGCCGACGTGCTGGGGGTGTTCCGGGAAGCCGCGCACACCGAGCCGGACCTGTCGCGGGTCGCCGACCGGATGCACGCCATGCTGGCCCGCCGCCCGGTGCGGGACGAGGAGTTCGTCACCGCGGTGCTGCTGTCGGTCGACCCGACACGGCCGACGGTGCAGGTGGTGAACTGCGGCCACCCGCCGCCGCTGCTGATGCGCGACGGCCGCGTCGACGTGCTGGCGCCGGTGCCCCCGGGCCCGCCGCTGGGCCTGTTCGATCTGGCCGATCCGCCGGCGGCGGCGGCTCCGGCCTGGGCGGGGTTCGCGCCCGGCGACACCCTGCTGCTGTACACCGACGGCACCACCGAGGCCCGGGACAACGCGGGCGAGTTCTTCGACCTGGCGGGGTTCCTGACCGGCCGCCCGCCGACCAGCCCGGCCGACCTGACGGCGCAGATCCTCACCGGGCTGGCCACGCACGCCGGCAATCGCCTGGACGACGACGTGGCGTTGCTGGTGGTGCGGCGCAAGCCGTACGTGCCGCCGCCGACGGCGGCGTCCTGATGTCAGGACCCACCGATCGTCGGCTACCCTGGTCCGCACCGCTGCGGCTGGGGTGAGGAGTGTGGGGTGGGCATGACCGAGGAGCTCGGATCGTCACTGGGCCGGGACGCGCTGGCCCCGCAGTGGGCGCCGCCGCAGATCGAGACCTCCCGCCCGCATCCGGCGCGCATCTACGACTACCTGCTGGGCGGCAAGGACCACTTCCCGGCCGACCGCGAAGCCGCCGAGGTGGCGCTGTCGGCCCTGCCGGAACTGCGCGCGATGGCCCGCGCCAACCGGGCCTTCCTCGGCCGCACCGTCCGCTACCTCGCCGAATCCGGCATCGACCAGTTCCTGGACATCGGCACCGGCATCCCCGGCCCGGGCAGCACCGGCGAGACGGCGCGCGCCGTCAATCCGGGGGCGCGGGTGGTGCACGTGGATTATGACCCGATCGTGGTGGCGCATTCGACGGCGTTGCTGGCGGGGGCGGATCCGGAGCGGACGGCGGTGGTGCGGGCTGATGTGCGGGAGCCGGAGGCGTTGTTGGCGCATGAGCGGGTGCGCGGGGTTCTGGATTTCGGCCGTCCGGTGGCGGTGTTGATGGTGGCGTTGTTGCATTTCGTGGGTGAGGACGAGGATGCGCCGGGGATTGTGGCGCGGTTCGTGCGGGAGTTGTCGCCGGGGGGTGCGGTGGTGATTTCGCATGCGACCGATGGTGGTCAGCCAAGTCGGAGGCCAAGCGGTCTTAGGAAGACAAAAGGATCATCCAACTCCTTGGCTCACAGAACGACATGGCTACGATCCGACTTCTGGTTTGTTCGCGGGGTTGGAGTTGGTGGAGCCGGGGGTGGTGCCGTTGCCGTTGTGGCGGCCGGACGGTCCGGTTGTGGAGGATGTCGACATGATCTGGCTGCGTGGTGGTGTGGGGGTCAAGGGTTAGATGCGGTGTCGCATCGCGATGCGGGGTCTGAGGGCGTCGAGGCCGGTTTCGGTTTCGTGGCGGCGTCGTGCGGCCAGGTGCGGCGGTAGTTGGTTTTGTGGGATGGGTGTGAATCCCAGGCGCTGATACGTGGGTGCGTTGAAGGGGACTTCGGCGAATGTGGTCAGGGTGATTTGGTCGTACCCGTGTTGGGTGGCCCAGTGGCAGCATGCCTGGATCAGTGCGGTGCCCAGTCCTTGCCGTGTCGCGGTGGGGTGTACGGACAGTTGTTCCAGGTGGGGTGTGTCGTCGAGGAGTTCGATGCGGGCGAAGCCTACGGGTGGCTCGCCGACGACCAGGACTGCGGTGGCGTGTGCCAGTTCGGCTTGGATCTGCGGGTAGGGGGGTCCGGCGGGGAGGGGTCCGATTCCTGCTTGGGTGAAGAGGGTGTCGGAGGGGTGAGACCCGAATACGAGCGAAACGTGCCACGCCGCGGCTACGCGGCCTCGGCTCGCTCGGCGTCGTGGGCTTTGAACGCGTTGTAGAGGGCGCGGCGGGACACCGTCCGCTCCTCGCCGCTCGCGGTCTTGTACGTCAGCCCTTTGGCGATGCTGGTGACGGACTCACCGTCGGCGCGTCGGCCGAGGGCGATGCGCATCATGTCTTTGGAGATGACCGGCCTCCGTCCGCCGTGCCGCCCCTCGGCTGCCGCCTGCGCGAGCCCGTCGTTGGTCCGCTCGATCGTCATTTCGCGTTCCATCTCGGCGAAGCCGGCGAGCGTGGCGAAGAAGATTTTGCCCATGCCTCTGGGGTCGTAGACTCCGGCCAGCGGTCCGGACAGGATCTCCAGCTTCGCGCCGAGGTCTTGCAGCGACCACGCGGTCTCCATGATCTCGCGCATGTCGCGGCCCATGCGGTCGAGCTTGCTGACCACGAGGGTGTCTCCGGGGCGAAGCCGGGATCGCACGTCCTCCCACTGCGGCCGGGCGCTGCCGGCCTTGCCGGACTTCTTCTCGGCGTAGGCGTTGGCCGGCGCCACGCCGGCTGCCTCCAGCGCGGACAGCTGAACCTCCAGCGTCTGGCCGCGGGTGGAGACCCGGGCGTACCCGAACCGGCTGTGATCGATCTGACGTTGTGTGGTCTTCGCAGGATTCTTCGTCGGCGCCACACCTCCGAGTGTGCATCAAAGGCGTGCATCAAAGCAATCGACCGAAGTTTGTCGATGCACGCTTTGTTGCACGGGTGAGTCGGCCTGAACCAGACACCGCACCCGGTCGGCTCCATCGTGCATCAAACGATCGTTTGATTCCATGCCAGTTGCCGTCCCCGCCCTGAGTGAATCGAACGCCTGGAGGCGGTGCCTCAACATCGCAGACCTTTGATAGCGTGGAGCCTTCCAGGGCCAACCTTTGATCGGGGGATTCTGTGCGATCAGGCATATCTGGTGTGCGATTGCATCTTCGACCTCGGACATGGGCGACCAGTACGTCCAGTACTACGGCTATTTGAACCGGGTGGTCCACGGCCACGGCTCGCTGCAGTTCAGCTGACAGGCCGACCAGGACATGAACTTCTTTCCAGGTTTCGCCTAGTTTCGCCTACCTACCTGGCCAGCGCGTTCGGAATCATTCCAGCGCTGGTGTCGGACGGCCGGCTGCCGGACGTGATCCTCGTCATGACCGCGCTGAAGTTCGCGACAGGCACCGGTTGCGCCCTTGCGGCTGGCGGAGATGAACGGCGGCCACATGTACCTGGTGGATTCGGCCAAGGGGATCCTGGCGCTGCTCGACGACGCGACCGGGGACCGACCTGCCCCGGGTCCCGGGGTGAGGCCTGCCTCACTGTCGAAGGGGGCCCAGGGGTCATCGATCGCGTCGTCGACCGAGATGATGGGCTTTGATTCATGAGTTCGCTGGAGTACGCCGTCGAGTTCCGGGCCGTGTCGCGTACCTTCCGTACCGGCCCCGAGCCGGTGGCCGCGCTGTGCGAGGTGAGCGCGACCTTCAGACGGGGCACGTTCACGGCCGTCATGGGCCCCTCGGGCTCGGGCAAGTCGACGTTCCTCAGATGCGCAGCCGGCCTGGAGCAGGTGGACTCCGGGCAGGTCGTGGTGGGCGGCGTCGAGCTGGCCAAGCTCGGCGACAAGGCCCTGACCGTGCTGCGGCGGGAGAAGATCGGCTTCGTCTTCCAGTCGTTCAACCTGCTGCCCTCGCTGACCGCGGCGCAGAACGTCGCCTTGCCGCTGCGGCTGGCTGGCCGGCGGGTGGGCGAGTCCGAGGTGCGTGAGGCTCTGGCCGCGGTCGGCCTGTCCGGACGTGAGGGGCACCGGCCCAGCCAGCTGTCCGGCGGGCAGCAGCAGCGGGTGGCGATCGCCCGGGCCCTGATCACCCGGCCGGCGGTGCTGCTGGCCGACGAGCCGACCGGCGCCCTGGACAGCAAGAACGGGCGCGAGGTGCTCCGGCTGCTGCGGGCGATGGCCGACGACACCAGCCGGGCGGTGGTCATGGTCACCCACGATCCGGCCGCCGCCGGCTACGCCGACCAGGTGGTGTTCCTGACCGACGGCCGCATCGTCAGCGTGCTGGAGCAGCCGACGGTGGACCAGATCGCGGCCCGGATGACGAGCCTGGAGACGCCGACATGCTGAGCATCGCACTGTCCACGGTGCGCGTCCGGTGGGTCTCCTTCGTCGGCACGCTGGTCGCGCTGACCTGCGGGGTGGCGCTGATGGCGACCGCGATCCTGGTCATCCACGCCACCGGCACCGTGCCCGACGAGCAGCGGCAGCGCTACTCGGGGGTGCCGGTGGTGGTACTGCCGGCCACGGCGATGGAGTTCGCCGGCGCCGGCGGGCACGACGAGAGCTTCCACCTCGGGCACCCGCACACCCTGCCGGCCGACCTGGTGGCCGCGGCCGCGGCCACCGGGCGGGTCGTCGCGGACCACACCTTCTACGCGCAGCTCGCCGGCGGCCCGGCCGACCAGGTGGGGCGCGGCTGGTCGGCGGCGGAGCCCGGCGGCTACCGGCTGCTGGCCGGGCGGGCGCCGGCCGGCCCGGGCGAGGTGGTGGTCGGCGGCGGTGATCCGGCGCTGGTCGGCCGGTCGGTCCCGCTGACGACGGCTGCCGGTCCGCGCACGGTGACCGTCACCGGGGTGACCGACTCGGCGCCGTTCGAGCACGCGGTGTTCTTCAGCGACGCCGAGGCCGCGGCGCTGTCGCCGGACGTCGACGCGCTCGGGGTGTACGCGCCGGAGGCCGCCGTCCGGCAGGCGCTCACGCCGTGGTCCTCGGGTCTGTCCGCCGTGACGATCCTGTCCGGGCCCGACCGGTCCGCCGCCGATCCGCACCACGTGGCGGTGGCCGGCCAGCTGCAGAAGGTCGAGGATCCGCTGGGCCTGGCGGCCGGGGTCGCCGGATTCGTCGCGATCTTCGTGGTCGCCGGCACCTTCGCCCTGTCGATCGCGCAGCGGCGCCGGGAGCTGGCGCTGCTGCGGATGGTCGGCGCGACCCGCCGGCAGATGCGCCGGCTGGTCAGGTTCGAGGCGTTGCTGGTCGGGCTGTTCGCGTCGGTCATCGGCTGCGCCGTGAGTGTGGCCACCGGTCCGCTGTGCGGCCGGTGGCTGGTCGACCACGACCTGGTCCCGGCCGGCTTCACGGTGTCGGTCATCTGGTGGGGGCTGCTCGTCGCGGCGCTGACCGGGATGACGACGGCGCTGGTCGGGGTCCTGGTCTCCGCCGTCCGGGCCGGCGTGGTCAGCCCGGCCGACGCGCTGCGCGAGGCCGCCAGCGAGCGCCGGCAAGTGCCGGTGCTGATCTTCCGCTGGCTGGTCGGCGGCGCGGTGCTGATCGGCGGTCTCATCGCCGAGGGCACCACGGCGTTCATCCGGCCGGAATCGGGGGCGGACGCGGCCGCCGCCCTGGCGCTGGTGCTGATCAACGTGGGGGCGTTCGCGGTGCTGGGCGGGGTGCTCGCCAAGCCGGTGACCGGGCTGCTGACGGCCGTGCCGAGCGCGGTGCACGCCCTGCTGGTGCGGCGCCGTGCGGCGGCGGACGGGTCCCGGCCGGGAACGGACGGGGCGACCTGGGAGATCGCGCGGCAGACCGCGGCCACCGCGTTCGGCCGCACCGCCGCCACCACGACCCCGGTGGTCATCATCATCGCGCTGGCCGGCAGCCTGCTCGGCACCGTCGCCACGATCAACGCCGGCCAGGTCACCGCGACCCGGGAGGAGCTCGCTGGCAGCGACTACGTGGTCTCCCCGGCGGGGACGCCGGGTCTGAGCCAGGCCGTGGTGCAGCGGATCCGCTCGGTGCCGGACACCACGGCGCTGGTGGTGACCCCGATCGTGGTCTACACCGAGCAGTCCGAGGGCCATGGCGAGAACATGATGACCGGTGTGCACACCTCGGCCGTGGACGCCGCGGCGCTGCCTGTCGTCACCCGGCTCCCGGTGGCGAGCGGCTCGCTGGCCGGCCTGGGCCCGGACTCCATCGTCGTCGGCTCGTCCTGGCCGGGCTCGCCGAAGGCGGGCCGGACCGTGTCGGTCTGGCTGCCCGACGGGACGGCCCGGACCTTGATGGTGGCCGCGGTCCTGAAGCACAGCGGCTCCTCTGCGGCGCAGGCCTATGTGGACTCCTCGCTGGCCGGGTCGGCCATGGCGTCCCGGGTCCAGGTCAAGGTGGCTCCCGGCGCGGACTTGGGCAAGGTGCTGGCCGGGCTGCGATCCGCCGTTGCCGGGGCCGGCGCGCAGGTGCGGGTCCCCGATCAGGTGGCCACCCAGGCGATGGACGCCAACGAGAAGGCGTCGTGGACCGGCATGGAGATGATCCTGGGCCTGTCCGTGTTGTACGCGGCGATCGCTCTGGCCAACACGCTGGTGATGACGGTGTCGGACCGCAAGCGGGAACTGGTCCTGCTGCGGCTGGTCGGCGCCACCAAAGGCCAGGTGCTCCGGGTCGTGGCCGTCGAGACGCTGATGTGCCTCGCCGCCGGCGCGGTGGTCGGCGCGCTGGCGGTCGCCATCAGCATCGGCGGCGCCTGGGCAGCGCTGAGCCGGCTGGTCGGCGCCACCCCGGCGGTGGTGCCGTGGGCCGCGCTCGGCGGCCTGTTCGGGGCCTGTGTGCTGATCGGCTTGGTCGCGGCGGTCGTACCGGTCGGCGTCGTCCTGCGCGGAACGCAGGAACGCGGACTGATGGAGGCCGCCGTCGGCGAGGCCGGCTGAGCCTGCGGCCTCCGGTGCCGCGCAGGAACACCACCCGGTCGCGGGGCTCCAGCGCCCGCGGTGCCGTTTCGGGCAGCTCAGCGCGCTTGACGTCGGCCGGTCCCAGGCCGCGGCGGGTGTAGAAGTCGTCGAGGGCCGCCAGAGCGTTGTTCACCGTGGCCGGCTCGCGTTTGGCCACGGCCTGCAGGTGGGTGCGGTAGTCGCGTACCGCCCAGTCCCGCGGCGGCTATTCGCCCAGCGGATCGCCGTCGCCGGTCGCCGCGTAGGTGTCGAGCCAGATGAGGAACTGGCGCACCTTGGAGGCTTAGGTGCGCCGGGTCGCCTGTGACAGCGGCACCTCGGCCAGCTGGCCGGTGTAGTCGTCGAGCACCGCGGCGAACCGGTCCGGGACCGGCGCCGGGCGTCGTCCCCGTCGGCTTGAAGAAGGCCGCGCCCTATTCTCTAAACCGGAATCCGGGCCCTGCGGACCCTCCGGAGCGTGTTCTCTAAACCCATGTCAGGAGTCACTTTAGAGAATCAGTATTCTCTAAAGTTGAGCTGTTCGGGTACGCCGCGACGGGGTAACTGGTCAGCGTCCCGAATGAGGCTGCGCCAAGTCCATGGTGAAGATGGTCTGCCGTTTGGTTCGCGTCCGTAAGGCGCGAAGCGCTCGGGATAGAAGCCTGCGTTCGTAGCTCGGGTATCGAGTTGCCCCCGGTACTGGTTTCGTGCGCGAGGGCGATCGTCACCTCCAGTTCGATCGGTCCAAGTTCAAACCGCAGTGCCGCGCCGTCGGCGGCAACTATCGCCTGCTCCAGCTCCGCTCTCAGATCCCTGATCACGCTGGCCAGCTCGATCACCCGTTTACCCCTCCCTGATCACCGGCTTTCCCTGGATTCGACTGTAGAGCCCCTGACACCGCGCGTGGAGAGAAGGCATAGGCGGTGATCACCCCGCCGCCAGACTCTCGCCGATAGCAAGGCGGCGACCAAGGTCGAGATTGATCTCCCCATAAGGGCGGATGTGCTCCCAGAACAGCGCGGTCAAGCCGCGCCGGTCGGCCGGGCCCAGCAGCTGCTCCCACTCAGGCTCGGCCAGAACGTGCTGAAGCATCAGGGTGTTCACGTACACGAGGCCTGCTTGCAGAATCCGCAGGCACGCCACGGTCATCTCGACCTCCTCCTTGTGGTTGGTGGAGATCTCTCCGGACTTGCCGTAGGCGATTACGGCGTTGGCACGGTTCCAGGCCTCGACGACGTTCAGGCCCTCCTCGATCTGCCGCTGAAGATCACGATCGCGCAGGTAACGACATATGAAGATCGTTCTCTGGGCCTTGCCGATCTCCAGCATCGCCTGGTAGGCCGCCAGCCCAGACGCGGCAGGCCGTCGTTCAACGCCGCCAGCTCACGTTCCATCTCGCCGCGTAAATCGGCGACGAACCGCTTCGGGTCCAGCGGCTTGCGCAGCTCGGCGTAGTAGTCACCGCTCATTTGTAGCGTGATGAGGTGTCGTGCCATTCCAGGCATCCTCCGAGCCAGGCTCGGGCTCCGAGGATGAAGCGTTGCAGTTCTGGTGATGGTACGGCGGCCAGTGCCGCCCGGGTTTGTTCGAATCCGTCGATGATGTCGTTGTGGAGGGCGACGACTTCTTCGGTGGCTTCGTGCAGGCTGCATCGGCGTTCGGCGGCGAGCAGGAGGACGAGGTTGCAGTCGGGGTCGTCGCCGGCTTCGCGGGCGGCGGAGGTGAGGTCGTTGACGAGGACGGCGGCGGTGCCGGCTTGGGTGAGGGCGCGGTGGAAGAGGGGGTCGGCGAAGAGTTCGGGGGGGAGTTCGTAGCCGCCGACGATGTCGATGAGGATCATGGAGGTGTAGAAGCTGTCGTGTTGGCGGGCGGCGAGGTAGCGCCAGGTTTCGGGGGTGGTGCCGGCGTGGCGCCAGGCGTTGTAGGCGTTCCAGGAGACGTACATCTGGTGGGTGGTGTGGCGGACTCGCATGACTTGGGCGGCGCTGGCGTGGCGGGTGACGTGGGCGAGGGCTGAGCGCAGGGAGATGAGGACGGGGTCGGAGACGACGGCGTCGTTCAGGGGTGGGGTGAATCGTCCGGCGGGGGGTGGGGGGTCCAGGGCGGAGGAGACGAGGGCGAGGCGGCCGGGGAGGGCTTCGGGGATGGCGCCGAGGTCGGTTTCGTCGGCGTAGTAGTCGTCGCTGGCCCACCAGGCGGCGTTCATCTGGGCGGACAGGAGCAGTAGGTCGGGGTCGTCGCATTCGGGGTGGGCGAGGGTGATGAGGCGGCCGAAGCCGGTGGCGTGGAATTCGTCGAGGTGGCCGGCGTGCAGGCCGATGCGGTCGGCCCAGGCGGTGAGGCGGTTGTCGACTTCGGTGGCCAGGGCGGGGTCGGTGCGGGCTGCCGGTGGGCAGTGCAGGGGGGTGTGGCTGCCGTCGCCCCAGGGTCGTTCTTGGAGGGGGGTGG